>CAYOHO010000078.1:0-7796 GCA_964403755.1 uncultured Oscillospiraceae bacterium | reverse complement strand
CAACTGGCTATGGCGACTGGCGCGGACAAGTTCAATATCAAGCAACCTTCAAAGGGCAACCCGTTTCCGAAGCCCATGCTGTAGTCCAGACGACGCTCTCCATTGACCCCCAAGGGAAGATTCTGGGCTCATCTCCCGAGAATGGCTGCAAGATGAAAGGGATTTCCAGCCCAGGCATCGGACAGACCATACTGAATTTGGACATCACGCTCACTGGCTGTAATTTTTCCAAGCTCAATCGCCGATTGACGGGGACATTGGCGCTCTACCCTGCTGAAAAACGCACCCAATTCTGGATCTACGCCCATCCAGTTGATCTTCTCAACCCTGGCTGGAGTTACGACATCAAGGGCACACTGCGACGGTGAAAATGTTGCCTACCTCGCACAGCCGTTCACTCCTTTTTGCCATGCAAGCGGAAGTAATATGTCCCTAAGATCGTTCATCAAAGGTTGGGTTGGCGAAACTGTGGGTGCTGTCGCCCAAAAGCTGCTGCTCGATCCCAAGATTTATTTCTCGCTGAACAACATCACCCTGCAGACAGAGCACGGTACAACGCAGATCGACCACATCATCGTCTCGAAATTTGGCATTTTTGTCATCGAGGCCAAGAACATGGATGGCTGGATCTTCGGTGATGCGAAGAGTGCCCAATGGACGCAAAGCCTTTTCGGCAAGAAGTACCGCTTCCAGAACCCGCTACACCAGAACTATCGGCACACCAAAGCGCTAGAGGAATTCCTGGGCATCGATGAATCGAAATTTATTTCGCTGGTCATGTTTTGGGGAGAATGCGAATTCAAAACTCCGATGCCTGAGAACGTACGGTCCACGGGTTACACCAGCTTCATCAAGAAACACTCCGACATTCTCCTCACGGATGCCGAGGTGCAACAATACGTTGATGCCATCCAGTCAGGGAAAATGCCCAAAGGCATCGTCAAATCGTTTGAAACGCGAAGTACGCACCTGACCTCTCTGAAAGAGAGGCATAGCAGTACAAGCATTTGCCCAAAATGCGCCAGTGAATTGGTATTGAGAACGGTAAAGTCGGGCGATAAGGCTGGATCGCAATTTTATGGATGCAGCAGCTTTCCGAAATGCCGTTATACGAGACCCTTCGAATGAAGTGTCTATGGCTGTTGCTGTTGGCCTTTGGCATCGCTCACGCCGAGATGCTGACGGGATACGTGGTCGGAATTTCAGACGGGGATACGATCACCGTTCTTGACACTCGAAATAGGCAGATCAAGGTTCGCCTTGCTGGCATCGATGCGCCAGAGAAAGGACAAGCGTTTGGCGATCGATCGAAACAGCATCTCGCCAGCCTGATCTTCAATCAAAATGTGACGGTTGAATGGGTTAAGCAGGATCGCTACAGCCGCACTGTCGGCAAGGTCTTGGTCAACGGTAAGGATGCCAATCTGGAACAGATCAAAACGGGAATGGCCTGGTGGTATGAAAAGTACCGCAAGGAACAATCAGTGCCTGACCAAGAGATTTATCACGCCGCTGAAATGGCCGCAAAGCGACAACGTATGGGTTTGTGGCGAGATGAAAATCCGATACCGCCTTGGGATTGGCGACACGCTGGCACTGCTTCACCGAACCAAGACTGTCCATGTGAAAGTGGAACAACTTGTACCGGCCCAAAGGGTGGTCGCTATTGTGTGACCGAGTCAGGTAGGAAGCGATATTGAGCCGGTGGGACGATGGATTAATGTCGCCTGTTCGGCCAATTCAGCAGCTCAGCCTCCCCCTTTTGAAAGGCGGTTTTGGGCTTGCAAAGCCGACAGACAAGCATCAGAAGACAACTGTGTGGCATGCGGCCCAAATCAACATCGCTTCGTTGACTCTCCTTGGTTTATTAGGTTAGCCTTTGCACCAAGGGCTCGGAGACGCCCTGCAGGTTCGTCGGCGCCGCCAACGCCGAAAGCAAGTTCTCCTCGTTTCGAAGCCACGAACGACTATCAACGCACTAGCTGTCCAACTTCATCACGTTCCCACACCGGCGGCCTTGGGGAAGGGGATGAATTCGTTTGGAGAACAGTGTGTCTGATTCCCTCAAAGCTGCCGAGCGCCGACTTGGTTACCTTCTTCTACGCGATGGTCATGCCATTCCACTGCGCGGAATATCACCTGAAGAGATTAAAGAAGGCGCGAAGCATCGCGTGCTTCATCCTGAAGCTGATCCCTTAAAGCATCGACAAACGCTTAACGCAATTGTCGACCGTTTAGGCTTTTCTGGAGACTTCGGGACCTATCTTGAAAAGGGCTGGCCAGAATTTCAACGCTTCCTGAAAACGAAGGGCTGCATCAAGCAGGTTGGCCTCTTTCCAATCGATCACGGTGGATGCATTGATCTTTGTTTCGCTGAATATGGCGGCCCGAGCCCTCGTGAGCTGGCGGACCGATTCTTCTTCGGCCCCAAAGAAAAACAACCGCGTCGCGTATTTCTTGGATGCGGAGTGGACTGGTCCGCTTGGGATAACGGGAATGGTTTTCAAGTCCCTGCTGCCGCAGTCGAGTCCATCAATGCGTCGCCGGAAATAGCCGCTCAACTTGGAAAAGATCTGTTCGCACGGCGGCTAGATTTGATGGGCCAATGGGGGTTTCTGGACGACAAACTTGTTCATGGCCCGCTTAACAACATCGTCGACAAAACCTATTGGGAGCAAGGCTACAACGCTGATGAGCGGGCGAAGCATCACGCTAAAACATTCGCTGCGGCCCGTGCGTTCCGCGCCGTGTTTGATGCCCAGCCAGAAGGATGGGTTGATGTGCTTCCTTACAACGAAAGACTCATCGTCCTTCGCGCTCATGACGGTGGTTGGGAGCTATTGTGGCGTAGCTACAGGGAAACAGAGCCCCCCAAACCAGACGATGTTGCCGATTCATACAAATTGGCGATAGCGGATCTACCGTCAAGGTTGATGAGTGAAAGTGATCTTCTCCGAGCCTTTCATTTCCGCCAAGAATTTTGGGACGAGTACGAAGCACACGAGGCAGAGCAAGCCTTTTACGACCGAGGCGGCAAAATCAAGGATAGGCAACTTACCAAGTGCGAGGAGATACGCCTTGCTTGGCTAAAAGAGCAAGGTAAGTGGTCATCACCTGAACGAGCAAAATGGGAAGGCCCTCTACCGAGCGGATTCCATCTCGTGGAAATTGGTGGCCGCCGGCTGGCTGTGAGTAACCTCATCAACTTCGCTTCATTTCGGCAGATGCTACTGGAGACTGGTTTCGATAAAAGGCAAGGCGAGCGTCGCGAGCCTTGGGATCGAGCCAATGAGGGAAGCTCCGATGACGCTCCCGTCGGTGCGTCGTGGGTTGATGCTCAGGCCTATTGCGCATGGCGCGAGCGGCAGCTTGGGGTCAATCTCAGGCTACCCACCCAGAAAGAGCTTCGCGCAATTCGCCCCGCTTATTCCAAACACTACGAATCGATGGCGTTTGGTGATTTCCCTTGGGAAAACTGGCCACCCCGTCCCCTAGTAGAAGCAAGCGAACATACAAATCGCCGAGAGGTGCCATCCGCTATCAATTGGTCTGAGCCGAGGTTTTTGGAAGCCGGCCCGGACGTCGCCGAATTTCCACTTCCTAGCGGCGTGGCTGTCACCAACTCCAAAGCCGTTAACGGTGGAGTCCGAAAAATCTGGATCAAGGATTTTCCTCCTGTCGCCGCATGGAAGGCCCCGATTCCTTGGGCTGAATATGAAGGCATCACTTTCATTGATGCATGGGATGCCTACGAATGGTGCCAAGAGTTAGGTGTTATTAACGGCCGCTTTTGGGAAGGATGCATCGGACCAAACTCATGGGGGGCCTACAAAAACATCAAGGTTTCTTTTCGAGTGGTAATGGACATCGAGGGATAACACGATGCTCAACAACTCAATCTGTCTCAACGCTCAAGGTAAGCCTCGTCGCGCCTACTCCAATCAGCAATGGGCTGAGGAAGGTGCGCGCCATGCTCTCGAAACCTATGGAAATCGGATGGTGCCCTACCATTGTGACCAGTGCGGGTCCTGGCACTTATGTCCGGCAAATCGGCACACCCCAGGGCATTACTGCCACGACTGTTCGAAGCAGGCGTACGTCTCAGAAACTGCAGCTGAACGACGCGCGCTCATTCTGGAACGAGAGCAGGGAGTCTTACTTCGTGTGTATGAGTGTCCCTATGGCGAGGGGTGGCACCTGACGAGTAAGCTTTAAGCAGCGTATAGCTGGGTGGGTTATATATAACCCGCCCAAACACTTTGTTTAGTGCGCACCGTTAGCCGCCTGGATGTCTACGGCTCCCGGTCGATTTCGCTAGGATCAGAATGCTGGCTTCAATTCTTCAGCCATTTCTGAGCGTTAAACACGTTCGTATGGATAAACGTTTTTGTAGTTCCGGTTGAGGTAGGAGCCAACCGACGGAGCAGTTCGCAGATTCTCAAACTCATGCTCTGGAACCCCCTTATAGGCGTAGGTCGAACCGTTCAGAAACTGGACATATACTGATTGGTTTTCCACGTCGTAGCCAACTGCGGCAATGTTGGATGAACTGACGGGCTCCATTTCTGGAATTGGCATATCGTCTCCTTAGTTGAATGATTGATTTCTCCAGTTGCGGACGCTGGTTTCGTAGACGGCCACATCTGGGCGGGCATTGGCCCACAGTTTTGATGCAATTGGGTCGGAACTCTTTACCGCATTGCCTGCTTGGAAAAACTTCACACGAGATGGAATCCGGACTGCCTCACCACTGACGATCGCTTCGCCTGTTCGTAGGCTCGAAAGCACATCCGCCATTTCTCGTAGTTCATCCTGCATTGCCGAAGAAACGTGACCTTTGTCTCGGGTATTGGTCATCCTCAGCGCGATAATTGAGCCGCACTGACTCAAGACGGTTTCGTCCAGCTCGGAAGGACGTTGAGTGACCAAGAGCATCCCAACCCCATATTTCCTGCCCTCTTTCGCAATCGCCTGAACTGTTCGCGACGAAATCGAATCCTCGCCAGCCTTCAAATAGGCGTGAGCTTCATCTAGCACAATGAAAAGAGGCTGCTGTTTCCCGCCAACAAGCGTGTTCTGTCCCCAGTAGAGGGCGTCATAGATGATCTTTAAGATGCAACCAGAAATCGTCTGCATAATTTCTGATGGGATTGCCGATAAGTCCAAAATGGAAACTGGAAATCCATGCCCGAACCATGTCGAGAATAGACGCGGGAGGTCATTGGTTGCCGTGCCATTCAAAGCGGGCGAATAGCCAGTGGGGCGGAACAGGAAGTTGTAGCTTTGGTCTAGAAGTCGCGACCTCATGCCGTCCAGGAAGCCAAGGATGCCCTTCGCTTTGTTGTTCAAGAAGGGGGCACTGCTGCCCAACCCGGCAATTGGGTATTGGTTCGACACTAGTGTTTCTGCGTCACCCGCCAAAATCAAAGCTTCAGGCGTGGTGCGGTCTGCTTTGAAAGTGATCCGCTCGAAGTTGTCCAAGTCAAACCATAATTTGTTGATCGAAAATGGAATGGGACTGTCCGCAGTGATGGCCTCTGGCCTTAGTCCGCCAATTGCAATAGCCGACTCTCTCTTTAAGTCCAGCACCTTTGCTCGAATGTAATCTTCATTCTGATCAGAGAGCCTGCCCGGGAAGATCGCCAGCAGCTCCTTGAATGGCAGTGCCCAGAATGGAACACAAAGTTCGTCTTCGTCATCCGCCGCATTTGCCCCGACTCTGAACACTCGACACTTCCCAGCCAGAGAGCTCGCATATTCACCATGCGGGTCAATCATAAGAATGCGGGCGCTCGGGAAAGGCTTCTCGGCAATCGCTTTCACAACGACGCTGACAGAATTGGACTTTCCGCTTCCCGTGGCACCAAGAATCGCGCAATGACGCGAGATGAGCTTGTCCATGTCCAACTGTGCAGCAAGTCCCTCAGAGGCACTCTGATTCCCGATGACTATCGACGATTGGGCGTTGTAGCCCCCGTAGACTATTCGGAGGTCATCGTTTGTAACCAGATGGACTTGGTCACCCGAAGTCGGCGACTGGAGCACACCTCTCTCAAAAGACGAGCCGATCTGTTCGCCGACAAGAATCATCCGCAACCAGCGGTGTCCATCCGCGATTGCCGGATTTTCCTTGTAAGCGATAAGCAGAGACTCAGGCATCGCGAGGACGCCGGCCTGTGTGATGAGTCCATACAGATTGGCGTAGCCCAAAGGAATCTTGAGAAACGATCCAATCTGCCCAATCCGGTAGACGGTGCCATCGACAATAGGCATGTTCGACGGGTAGTTGCTGGCCATCTTGATCGTCACGGAGTTCCCGCTCACGCTTTCAACCTGACCGATATGAGTTGGATTGTGTTTCATGTCGGTTGCAGCGTGCTCGCAGGCCCTTCGGATGAAGATAGGTCGTTCAGAAAATCCGCGAGCTTACGGAAGTCGGGCAGCAGAAATCTCCCTGTCCCCATCCATCGCTCATCCCCTTTCCGCTCACCCGCCTCGTCTGACGGAGTTGCAGCGTCTTCGTCAAAGTATTGGCTTACACGGATTGACTCCGTCGTCTTCGGTTCATCTCTCAATCTCCACTCGCCAAATTTCCCGCCAATAATGGCATGACGCAGTCCATAGACTGACATTTTTCCGCCAGTCTCGTATGTAGCGAGGTTGCGCACACTGTTGGTCTCGTCTGCTAGACCATACATCCTCGTTTTATCTTTAGCCCACGTCTCGTCGTAATACATCGCAATCACATGGGAATTCGCCCCCCGTCGGAGCGAAGTTACAATTCGTTCGTTGATGTGTTCATCCCCGAACGAATATCCGCATGTAAAAAGAACTGCGTCATCCTGTTGGAGGAAGGCGCACAACCGATCAATCAGTCCGACATACGGCTGCTTTTTTGACGTGTTGTATTTGAGGTGAGAAGGATAGATCAGTACTTCCGAGGCTGATTGTTGCCGAATCACCGCCTTGTCTGAGTCACGGTAGGTCCACCCTAGCGAACCATGCATTTTCCAAAGTTTGACTAAATGTGGATAAGCCTCAACATCTTCCACAGCCTCTGGGCAGAAAAACGGTTCAAAGCTACCAGAGAAGCCATCGAAATACGGTATGCCAGATCCTTCGAGGGCAATTTCAAATAGGTAGTCGTAATTCGTTGTGAAGATTTCAGCGGGAAACCGCCTCCTCGCCTTCTGAACCCAATTTGCGAGACGGGCGTGAGCCAGTTTCGTTCGGTCTTTAGGCAATAAAGTTTCGTGCACGGAGACGAGTTTTACAACTTTGGTCTTTACAAGCGCCGCCAATTCGGTGAATTCGACTGAGTCGAGACCGTTGAGTTGCCCCGCGCCAATGACGGCGCGCTTTGCCTCAATACTTGAGAGGAGCGTTTCGATGTTGAAGGAGGCCTTTAGCGCCTTAGTTTCAGTTTGAATTTCCTGTATGGCAGCCGCGAACTTTGGCGAATGCGCCTCAACTTCGGCGACAATCGTCTCCGTCATTTTCTCGATCGCTGGGATAAAAGCAGTCGGCAGTCCTGTCGCAAATGACGACCCCGCGCCGAACAGAAAACCGATACGCTTCTTGTCGGAAACCAAAATCTGGTGGATGCCCCGGATGTGTTCTCGTGGATCGTGTGTGTACATATCTTTCAACGCCAAAGATTCTGCTTAGAGGTCGCTAATCCCAATGTCACGTGAGAGAAGATAGACATTGATTAAATTACGTTGTTGTACATCGGTTTTAACGGCTCTTCGTCGTTTGACGACGGTAAAAAGGGATGACTGACATCCCTGAGATCG
>CAYOHO010000077.1:0-7833 GCA_964403755.1 uncultured Oscillospiraceae bacterium | reverse complement strand
CGTCGTGGCGTAGCGGATCGCATTGCCCACGAGGTTGGTGAGCACCTGGGCCAGGAGGTCGTCGTCCAGCAGGACTGGAATCGGCTCCGGCCCGGCTTCGAGCCGGATCTGCCGTCCTTCGCGCACCGCGGCTGCCTCCAGGTGCGACACGGTTTCCCGCACCCGGTCAGTCAAGCTGGCCGGCTCCAGAACCAGATGCCCGGTCCGGTTCTCGATCCGCGACAGTGTGAGCAGTTCCTCAACCAGCCGCTTCAGGCGGAGGCTCTCATCCCGGATGATGGCGGCGGCGCGCGGCGTGTCCTGGATGACGCCGCTGGCCAGGCCTTCGGCATAGCCCTGGATGGCCATCAGCGGGGTCCTGAGCTCATGCGAGGCGTTCTGCAGGAACGTCTTCTGCAGGCTGTCCGCGTGTGCCAGCCGGTCGGCCATGCGGTTCATGCGCCCCGTCAGCTCCAGGAGTTCATGGATGCCTGACGGCCCGCGCCGGCCGGCTGCCGGCCCGGCTTCCGGGTCAGGGAGCGTCGCAAAGTCGCCATGCCCGATGCGTTCGGCAAACGCGTTCAGGTTCTGCAGCGGCCGCTCGATGGCGGCTGCAGTCCGACGCGCAATCAGCATGCTCACGATTGCACCGGCCAGGAAGAGGGCGAGCAGCAGCAGGTTGATGAACAGCAGGTAGCCGCTAAAATAGCTGACCCGGGTATAGAAGACGAGTGTCGGGCTTCGCTCCGCCTTGCGTACGAGCGGAAGGGCGATAAAGAGGAAGTGGCCCTGTCGGGTCCAGATCGACTGGATGCGCGCCGTGGCCGCGACAGCTGCCGCATCCGTGTCCAGCTTGCCCTCGATGCGCTGCAGGGTCGCCGGTGCAATGCCGGCTGCCGCGGCGCTGGCAGGCAGCAGCAGCCGGCCGCTGCGGTCCATGACCAGAAGATCGCTGGTGTAGGCAAGCCGGCTGGTTTTTACCAGCGCGCGCACACTGTCAAGCCGATCGCGCACTTTCTCGCTCAGGGTTGTGGTGTCGCCGACGGCTGCATCCTCGGCAGCCTGCTGGCGGATCAGCGTCTCGGCCACCCCGGCGCTGGCGCGCAGTTCATTGCGGGCGGTCTGCAGCAGGTAGATGCGCATGCCGATGTTGAATATCAGCAGGGCGGCCAGCGGCACAACCAGCGCGACCACAAGGAAGGGCAGCGTAATCTGCCGGCGGATCGTCCGGCCAGACCTGGCTGCGGGCCGGGCAGCCCCGGCAGAGGGACGGCCAGACCTGGCTGCGGGCCGGTCAGCCCCGCTCACTGGGCGCTCCCGTCGGCCAGGCGGAAACCGAAGCCCCACACCGACTCGATCTGGACGCCGCTGTCGGCTGCGGCCAGCTTGCGGCGCAGGCGCTTGACCATGTCGTCGGTAGCACGGGTGTCAACATCGAAATCGAACTGCCAGACATGGCGCAGCAGTTCCTCCCGGGAAATGGCCTGTCCCTTCTTTTGCAGCAGGTAGGCCAGCAGCGTGTATTCAGTCGGGGAAAGGTCGAGCGCCTGGCCGTCGCAGACAACCTGACGGGCCCAGGGCTGGAGCGTTAGCCGGCCAGCCGCGGCAGCACCTGCCGGAACTGCGGCAGCGCCGGCGGGAACCGGGGCTGCCTCCGAAGCGCTGCGGTCAAGCGCCATTCGGCGGAAGATCGCCTTCACCCGGGCGACCAGTTCGATTGGAGAAAAGGGCTTGACCAGATAGTCATCCGAGCCGAGCGTGATGCCCGTGATCCGGTCGAGCTCGCTGTCGCGCGCCGAGACGATCACGATCGGGATGCTGCTCTGCCGGCGCAGCTGGCTGCACAGGGTCAGCCCGTCCGTGCCCGGCATCATGATGTCGAGAATCACCAGGTCGGCCGGCTGCTGCTCGAAGGCCGCGAGCAGCGCATCGCCGTCGGCAAACGTCCGGACGCGGAAGCCGGCGTCCTCCAGGAATGACTGCATCAGACTGCGGATATTGGCCTCATCGTCGGCCAGATAGACCTGCTCACCCATCCGTTTCACCTCACAGGGCGATCATAGCACAGCCGCGGCCGGGCGCAAATCGCCTGGCTTCAGCTGCCGCAATTCTGCCACAGTTTGTCCGTTGCTTCGGCCGGCCAGGCTTCATAAAATGGAACCAGAAGCCACGGACACAACCGGAGGGAAGGAAAGCCGCCATGAATGGTTCGTTCATTGGAACCCATCGCCCGTCAAGAATCCGCCAAGTCAAGCCAAGGCAGACGGCACGAAAGCCCCAGCCCCTGGCTCGGGCTACGGCGCTTGTCCTCGTCCTGCTGGTCATCGTGACTGCCGCCACAGCCTGCCGGGGCGGACCCGCTGCCCCCGCCAGAACGGCTGCGACAACCCGGGCAGCCACCGCCGCCCAGACAGCCCAGTCCGACACTGGCGGAGCAGCCGCGGGGCTGGCTGCAGCGGGCGGAACGGCTGCCGGATCGGCAGCGCCGGCCGGTAATGCAGATGCGTCTGAAACGGACCGGCAGGCCAGCCAGAAGGCGCTGATTGCCGATGTGCTGAAGACTCTGGACGGCATGGGCGATACGGTCGATGCGGTCGACGAGACCGATGACAGCGCCTGGAGCCTGCTCGACGAGCCGGTCCGGCAACTGTCCTGAACCAGGTCCAGGCACGGTATTGGAACGGATGCACTTGTGAACATGCCCTTGCTGAACGGATGCATTTGAACGCATGCCTTGAGGGCATTCGAATTGGAAAGGAAGGCTCCACCATGAAGAAATCGCTCGTTATCCTGATTGTCCTGCTGGTAACCGCACTTGCCGCCATGCCGGTGCTTGCGCTCGGTTCCGCCGGTTCAGCCACGACTGCTGGAACGGCCTCTGCCGGTTCGACAACGGCCACGGGCATCCGCCCGTCCGGCACGCTGGCTGCTGCGTTCAGGGCCCTGCGCGAGTCGTTTGTCCAGCTGCGCGACCAGATCCGGGCGGCGCGCCTTCAGAACCGGCAGCTGCAGCTCGAGAACCGCAGTCTGCGGCTCGAGCTGCGCACCCGCCTCACCGCCGTCCGCAAGGACCTGACGCCGGAAGTCCTGGCGCAGCTGAAGGAGAAGAACCAGTCGCTCAAGGCTTTACTGGCCGAGCTGGCCGACACGCGCGGCACGGTTCAGGCCATCCTCGATACCTTCCGCAAGCTGATCGGCCAGGGTGACTGGAGCGCCCTGCGCAGCGGCTGCGAGCAGATCCTCGCGATCCTGAAGACGCGCGGCAGCCAGCTGACGCAGATCAACCAGCTGCTCAAGGACATGCTGAAGCTGATCCAGTAAGGCTGGACCGGTCAGCCAGCCATCAGGCCGAAGGGATCGATGTCAAGCCGGTCCAGGATCTGCATGACCTTTTCCTGAAAATCACCGGACATGAGCTCGGCCATCGCTTCCTCATCATCCGACTGCACCAGGTCCTTGCCGCTCAGGGAGGGGATCTTCACGTCGGCAGCGGCGATGACTGCGAGATCGATGCCGATGGTGGCGTTGCCGGCCAAGGCAATAGTGCCCGCATAGTGACCATCCCGGACCGCGCCGGTGACGCTGATTTTCGGGAGCGATTCCGGCATGAGCGAACCTGGCATGTCGGGCGACTGGTTCACAAATTCAAGGTCCGCTTCACCGACCGGATAGGGCATGCCGTTGAAATCCTGGAGGCCCAGGCCGCGGAAACTGGCCTTCAAGGCCGTCTTGCCCGCGGAGACCACCTCGGCCGAGCCGGTGTCGAGGCCGTCCTTGCGCTCGAAGCGTGCCGACAGCTGCAGGTCAATGGGATCGGACGAGTTGATCGCATAGGCAGCCAGGCTAAGCAGCAGGCCCTGCTGGCCATTGTTGAGCGGAGCAAGAACCTTGAGCGTCGCCGACTCGGCATCGGCTCCGGCCCTGGCGGCCATGATCTCGCGCCCGATGATCCGGTCCTGCTTGTCCATGTAGACCCGCTGATTCAAGGAGACATCCTTCAGGTCTTCGTCCTTGGCCGCCTTGAGGGCGTCGATGGCTTTGGTCATCAGATCCTTCCAGTTCTGCTCGCTGATCGGTCCATCGGTCACAGCCAGGTCGCCCCAGTCAGTCCGGGCTTCGCCAGAGAGGGGCGGCATGCCAGACAGGCCGCTGTAAAGAATGTTGCGCATGTAGGGATAGAGCAGGTCACGAAGCGGCTTGTCGTCCCGACAGCGTTCGAGGATGGCAACCGCCAGATCGCGCGTCTGCTTCCCGCTCATGGTGACCGTGTAGCATTCGTAGGGCGCTGTGACGCCGCCGGCCGTGACCAGCATATTGTCGGCGAACGACACGCTCTCGATGCGCGACACATAGTCATCGGCCAGCCTGGCGAGCGAAGCGGCCAGCTGGGTCTGGTCCACGGCCGGTGTGGCTTCAAGATTCTGCTTCAGGTACCGGGAAAGCGATTGCCCGGCTGTTCCCGAAAGACTGTCCATGCGAACGGCAATATAGGGGTCGATCAGTCCCGGCAGGCCGACGGTCATCTGGTCCTCGGCCAGGAACAGCTCCACGCCCAGCAGCGGCTCGCTGCCGGTCAGCAGGTCGGCCCGGCTGTAAACCTTGGGGCCGCTCAGGCGCCGGTCGAACAGGAAGGTCGACTTCAGCTTCAGGTTGCTGACAGTCCTGGCAATTTCAGGCGGGATGCCGGTCAGCGCCGGATCGAGCTGGACCGTGACCTGGGCCTCGGTGCCGCCGGCCGGCTGGCTGGCCTGGCTGCTGATCGTAGACCAGTCACTGGCGATCCGGTCCAGGCTGCCCTTGAGCGAGGCGCCTTCCGCCAGCAGGTACGTCTTCTTTGGCCCGAGCACGAACCGGCGGATGTCACGGCCGAACACCTTCCAGGCGAACAGGCCGCCGCCTGCCAGCAGGACCACGAGCAAGGCAACGGCAATCAGGATTGTCCGGCGCTTCCCCTTACGGGCAGGGCGATGGACCGGGACAGATCCGGCGATGACAGTCGCCGCAGCCGAACCGGTCGCCGGAAGCCGCACGCTGGCCTGGAACTCGCCGGGCATCGGCTCGAGCACGGGCTCTTCATCGCCCGGCGGGCTGCCGTCGGCCGTTCCGTCGGCCGGTCCTGGTGCCGCTCCGCCTGCCGGGATAGCCGTCCGGGCGATCGGTTCCAGGGGGGTTCCGCAGTTGGGGCAGTTCTGATTGTCGGCAGGGACATCCTTGCCGCAAATCGAGCATGACATGGCGCATTCCTCCGCTTTCGCTGTCGTTGATGGACGGTTGGTGCCTGACGGTCCGGGGCGGGAGAGGGGCGAGCCTGCTGCAAAATTGCCTATGAAAACCATTATATGCCATTGCCGGCCAAAGCGCGCCGTAAAATGAAAGACCGCGGCGTCCGGTCGGATTCCGCGGTCTTGGGATGGTATGAGGGATGGCCTCATGGATGGCCTCAGGGATGGCCTCAGGGATGGCCTGAGGGATGGCTCGAGGGATTGCTTGAGGGATGGCTCGAGGGATGGCTCGAGGGATGGCTCGAGGGATGGCTCGAGGGATGGGTGGATCCGGGCTGCTGGCGCCGGTCGCCTACTTTCGCGGTCCCAGCAGGTCGGCCAGCGTGCAGAGCTTGGTCGTGTCGGTAATGGCCATGACCTCGTCTCCAGCTTCCATGACCGTGTTTCCGCGCGGCAGGACCAGCTCGTTGTTGCGCATGACGGCCACCAAAATGCAGTCGGTCGGCAGGTTCAGGTCCTGCAGGGCCTTGCCGATGACGATGGACTTCGGGTGAACCGGTTCCTTGACCAGCGAATAGCGGCCCATGTGCAGCTTGAGCAGGGTCAGCATGTCGCCGACCGACATTTCCTCGGCCACCAGGTGCGCCATCAGGTCCGCCTGGTTGAGGCCGACATCGACGCCGAACTCGGGGGTGAACAGCCAGGCGTTCTTCGGATTGTTGACACGGGCGATCACACGCTTGACGCCGTATTCGAAGCGGGCCAGTGTCGAGGCGATCAGGTTGGTCTCGTCGGCACCGGTCACGGCGATGACCGTGTCGGCCTTCATGATGCCGGCTGCCTCGAGCACCGGCAGGTCCGTTCCGTTGCCTTCGCAGATGATGCCTTCCGGCAGGTCGCGCTTCAGACCGGGAATCTCCGTCTCGCGGGCCTCGATGATCTTGACGGCGTGTCCGTCCTGCATGAGAAGCGTGGCGAGGTATCTGCCGACCTTGCCGCCGCCAATGATGATGACGTTCATTGCTTCACGTCCTTTCTTCAGGTGAGACCCAGCAGCGCGCGCAGGCGGGCTCTGGAGCCGTTGTTGACGGAAAGGTGGACCCGGTCGCTGCGCTGGAACTCGGTGTTGAGCGTCGGCACGAAGGCCTTGTTGACGCGGGTGATCGCGATGACCGAGATCTCGCCCGGGATGGCCAGCTCGGATACCTTGCGGCCGACCAGCAGGGCAGGAATCTCGACCTCAACCAGGTCGACGCCGCCCAGGCTCATCTGGGTGTCGAGCGGCGAGTAGGCCAGCATCTCGAAGACACGCTGGATGCCCCAGGTGTTCTGGTCGATGGTCTGCAGGCCCAGGCGCTGGTAGATCTCCGCCTTCTGGGTGTCGTAGACGCGGGTGACCACCTTGGGGACACGGAAGATCAGGCTGGCGATACGGGCGATGACTGCATTGGTCTCGTCGCTGTTGGTGACGGCCGCCAGGCCGTCGGACCGTTCGATGCCAGCCTGGATCAGGACATCGCGGTCGAAGGGGACGCCGATGATGGTCCGGCCCTTGAAGCCGGTGCCCAGTCGTTCGAATGCCTCCGGATCATCGTTGATGACGGTGACCTGATGGCCGGCCTTGCTCAGCGAGAGCGCCAGTCCGGATCCCAGGCGACCGCATCCGGCAATAATGTATTTCATTGCTGACCTCCTATCGGTTTTCCAGCCTTGCGGCTTTCATTCGGTCATGACGGCGCATGAACCATTTGCGGGCTTCGTCGATCAGGAAGATGACCGGCGGCCAGATGGCCAGGAAGGCCCAGTCGATCGGCCGGAGCGGCGCGGTATTGAAGATGCTGTGCAGGAAGGGCACGTACGAGAGCAGGGCCAGGAGCGCCAGCTCGACGCCGATGCCGATCAGCACCAGGCGGTTCCCGAGGAACCCGACCTTGAAGATGGATGCCCGGTCGGTGCGGGCGCAGAAGACGACGCCAATCTGGCAGAAGACGATGGCGGCCAGCGTCATGGTGGTAGCCAGACGATAGTCCAGTGTCCCGTCAGTGGCCAGGGCGACACCGGGCCAGCCCCGCTTCCAGTTGATGAAGAAATAGGCTGCCATGGCAATCGCCGATTCCATGATACCATACCAGAGGAAGGCCCGGACCATCAGCTTGCGCGTGATCAGCGGCTCCTTGAGCGAACGCGGCGGCTTGTCCATGATGCCGGCTTCCGGCGTCTCGGAGCCGAGGCCGATGGCCGGCACCATGTCGGTGCCGAGGTCAATGCAGAGGATCTGCATGACGGTCAGCGGCAGCGGAATCAGTCCGCGCGAGAAGAGGAAGAAGATGAACGGCACCGCCTCCGGCATGTTGCTGTTGAAGACGTAGACGGCGAACTTGCGGATGTTGTTGAACACGGCGCGGCCTTCTTCGATCGCATGGACAATCGAGGCGAAGTTGTCGTCCGTGAGGATCATGTCGGCCGCTTCCTTGGCGACATCGGTGCCGGCGATGCCCATGGCCACGCCGATATCTGCCTTCTTCAGGGCCGGCGAATCGTTGACGCCGTCACCGGTGACCGCGACAACCTGGCCGAGCTCCTGCAGGGCCGTGACAACCTGCAGCTTCTGCTCCGGGGCCACGCGGGCGAA
>CAYOHO010000076.1:0-7859 GCA_964403755.1 uncultured Oscillospiraceae bacterium | reverse complement strand
GAGTTCGTGTTCATCATCGGACGAAGCGGCGCCGGCAAGTCGACCCTGATCAAGCTGCTCACCTGTGAGGAGCGGCCCACCAGCGGCCAGGTCATGATCGACAACTACAACATATCCACCATCAAGAGCAGCCTGATCCCCTATCTGCGCCGCAACGTCGGCATGGTGTTCCAGGACTTCCGGCTGATCCCGACCAAGACTGTCTTCGAGAATGTCGCCTTTGCCATGGAAATTGTCGGCGCACCCTCGCGCCTGATCCGCCGCCGCGTCCCGATCGTGCTCAGCATCGTCGGGCTGCGCGACAAGGCGAACGCGCGTCCGGGCGAACTGTCCGGCGGCGAGCAGCAGCGCGTCGCAATCGCGCGCGCCATGGTCAACAATCCGATGATCATCCTGGCCGACGAGCCGACCGGCAACCTCGACCCGAGCAACAGCGAGGCCCTCATGGCCCTGTTCGCGGATATCAACCGCTCGGGCACCACCATCATCATCTGCACACACGACTGGGACCTGGTCAACCGCATGCAGCGCCGCGTCATCGAAATAAACGACGGCGTGCTGGTCCGCGACGACTGCAACGCCGGCTACTTCTGCGAAATGCCGCAGCAGCCGGCGCCTGCCGCCGATATGGATCCGGAAGGGACGGCGACCGGCAGCCCGCCAAGGGGCGGCGCCCTCAGCCCGGAATCGGCCCGCAGCCGGCGGCCTTCCGCCAGCCTGCGCGCGACCGGCGCCAGCAGCATCACCGTGGACGCCGCAAGGATCATCGCCTATGACGGCCCGTCCAGCAGCCACCCGCACGCTGCTCCAGATGCAAGCCCCGGACAGGAGAGAAGCGACAGCAGTGCCGCGAGCCAGCTCGCGGACGGCGTACGGGGGGAGCAATAACTGATGAGACTGTCAGCCATCCGCAATTCCGTCCGGGAAGGATTCGTCAATATCCTGCGCCATCCGCTGGTGACACTGGCCTCGATCACGACCATCGCGCTCATGCTCTTCATCATGGGCGCCTTCACCAGCTTCTCGATGAACGCGCGCACGATGATGGCGCGCCTCTCCCAGCAGCCGCCGGTCGAGATCACCCTCAACCTGGGCATCTCGCAGGAGAATCTCGCCGCGCTCCAGTCGCAGCTGGGCTCCGATCCCAACGTGCTCGAGTACAAGGTCTACACGCCGGAGCAGAACCTTGCGTCCTTCAAGAGCCAGATGGAAGACGACAAGCTCTTCGAGGGCTTCGGCGCCGAGAACCTGCCCTATACCATCACCGTCAGGCTCAGCGACCCGAGCATCAGCGAATCGTTTGCCGCCCAGTACGGCGGCCTGCCGGGCGTCAATGACGTCTCGCTCGAAGTCGCGGTGATGAAATTCCTCAGCCAGGCCATCGTCTGGGTCAACTACGCGACCCTGGCCGCCTTCGCCGCCCTTCTTGCCATCTCGCTTTTCATCATCTCGAACATGGTGCGTGTGGCTGTCTTCAGCCGGGCGGAAGAGATCAACATCATGAAGTATGTCGGCGCCACCAACTGGTACATCCGCATCCCCTTCATCCTTGAAGGTGCGCTTGTCGGGCTCCTGGGCGCGATCATCGCCTTCTCCAGCGTCTACGGCGTCTATGGCTACATCTTCGACCAGCTGATGCACGGCATGGACCAGACCAGTGTCCTGGCCATGATCCCGAAGGAGCGCCTGGCGCTTCCCATCCTTGGCATCTGCGCCCTGACCGGCATGTCCGTCGGCGCCATCGGCAGCGTCTTCTCGGTCCGCAAGCACATCAGCGTCTGATTCCCGGAAGCTGTCCCCACGGACATATGTTATGATAGACCATGCGGCGGCGGCATCACGGCCTACGGTCATGCCGGCGGACGCTTAGCCGGGTCCGTCCGTTTCCGGCCGGGCCATGGCAGCTGAAAGCGAGCAAGCCCATGAACGAAGACCACCTGAACAACAGCAGCACCATGCCGCTCCCGGAGCCGGAGGGCTCCCCCGACCGGCCGGAAGGCTTGCAGCCGCAGAATCGCCGCCCGGTCTGGGGCTATGTCCTGACGGCGGTCGTCACGGCGGTCCTGACCCTGTCCCTGGCAGCCGGAGCGGGGCTGGCCCTGTTCGCCTATGCCACCCGGACCGGCCTGATCCAGTACGGCGCCGCCCGCGACACCCTTGGCCTCGTCGACACCAGCAAGCCGGAGAACCAGGCGGCCCTCGACAAGCTGCGGCGCATCTACACCCTGGTTGACAATGACTTCGTGAACGAACTGACAGACGCACAGCTGATCGAAGCCATGGCCCGCGGCCTCGTCACCGAACTCAAGAATCCCTATACCTTCTATCTGTCAGCTGAGCAGAACCGCCAGATCACCGAATCATTCTCGGGCAACTACTACGGCATCGGCGCCATGGTGGCACTGAACCGCGACGGCCAGGCCCAGGTCACCGAACTCACCGCCGGCAGTCCGGCCATCGAAGCCGGCGTGAAGCTGGGCGACATCTTCCTGGAAGTCGACGGCAAGGACGTCAGCAAGGTGAGCGACGTCACTGAGCTGGCGGCCCTGGTGCGCGGCAAGGAGGGCACGAAGGTGACGATCCGGTTCTACCGCCCGTCCTCCGCCGAAACACTCACCTTCTCGATCGAGCGGCACGCTATCGCCAGCACTTCGGTTGTCTCGCGCATGCTCGAGACCGGCATTGGCTACATCCAGATCCGCGAGTTCAGCACCGGCGTCTCCGCCCGCTTCCTCAGTGCCGTCGCCCAGCTGCAGAAGGACGGCGCCCGCCACATCGTGATCGACCTGCGCAACAACGGCGGCGGCCTGGCCAACGAGGTGCTCGACATGCTCGACCACCTGCTGCCGGAAACCGAGATGACCCGCTTCATCGGCCGCCGCAGCGGCCAGCCCTTCACCGAGATCAAGAAGTCGGATGCCAGTTCAAACGTTCCGGCTGACATGCACTATGCCATCCTGATCAACGAGATGACTGCCAGCGCCTCCGAGCTCATGGGCGGCTGCCTGCGCGACCTTGGCAAGGCCCGCCTCTTCGGCGTCAAGAGCTTTGGCAAGGGCTCCGGCACGATTACAGTCCAGCTCGACGATGGCTCGGCCGTCAACCTGACCAACTTCCTCTATTACCTGCCCAAGGGCGAGAACATCGAAGGCAAGGGCCTGACGCCGGACGAGCCGGTCACGCTGCCCGACGACGCCAAGGGTGAATCGCTCGCCCTGCTCGACCCGGCCCGCGACACGCAGCTGCAGGCCGGCATCGCCTGGCTGCGCGGCCTGCTGGCCGGCAAGCCGGCCTGAGCGGCTTAACGGGAGGAAGCGCCGTGACACCGGAAGAACGCCCCGCCTACGATACCCTGGCTGCTGCCTACGACCGGCTGCAGCAGGCCATCGACCCGGCCGAGTGGGCCGACTACATTGAGACCCTGCAGGCGCGCTTCGCCGGCCGCACGCACGGCGACGGCCAGGACGGCCGGCCGCTGCTGCTCGATCTCGGCTGCGGCACCGGCTCCTTCTGCATTGAGATGGCGCGCCGCGGCTATGACCCGATCGGCATCGACAGCAGCCCCGCCATGCTCGATGCGGCCCGGACCAAGGCTGCGGCGGCAGCGGGAACCACCGGCAGTGCCGCTGCCGGGCGCTGCCTCTTCCTGATGCAGGACATTGCCCGTTTCGAGCTTTATGGGACGGTGGACCTGATCGTCTGCCTGCTCGACACATTCAACCACCTGACGCTCCGCACCGATGCGGCGCGCCTGTTCCGCCTCTGCGCCAACTACCTCAATCCGGGCGGCCTGTTCGTGTTCGATGTGGCCACGCCCGAGCACCTGGGGAACCGCCTCGGCAACCAGGTCTTCTATGTTGATGGTCCGGACCAGACCCTGCTCTGGCAGAACCGTTTCAGCCAGCGTTCGGGGATCAGCCGTTCCGAGATCGTCATCTTCACGCGCGGCGAGGACGGCCGCTACGGGCGAGGCGATGCGCTCATCCGCGAGCGTGTCTACAGCCGGCCCGAGATCGAGGCCATGGCCCTGGCTGCCGGCCTGCCGGTGCAAGGCGTGCTAGGCGAGCTGGCCCTTACCCCGGCCCGGACCCGCGAGAGCCGCCATTTCTACGTCTGCCGCAAGCCCGCTCCCTGAGCCAGTCCGCCTGCCCGCTCCCTGAGCCAGCCGTCCGGCCCGCTCCGGTGCCAGCCGGCCTGCCCGCTCCCTGAGCCGGCCGGCTTGCCCGATCCGCTTCGCTTGCCCGGCCCGCTTCGCTTGCCCGATCCGCTTCGCTTGCCGTCCGGCCCGCCTTGCCCTAGAATGAAGCCAGAACCGGCCAACCGGGCCGGCAAAGGAGCCATTCGTGAACGAAAAGTCTTTCTTTCAGACAGAATCCGGCGCGCCGGACAGCGCCGCCGAAAACCGTACCGGACCCGCCGGGCAGCCTGAATCCGCCGGGCAGCCTGAATCCGCCTCGCCGCTGGACAACCCGGTCTATGCCGATCCCGGCGGCGACTATCTGGTCCGTGCCACCGCTTTCAACGACCTCGTCCGCCTGGTCGGCATCCGCACGACGAACCTGTGCGGCGAAGCGATGCGCGTTCATGGCCTGTCGCCGGCTGCCACCGTGGCGATCGGCCGGCTCATGACTGGTGTGCTCATGCTGACGCCCGACCTCGACCAGCCGGACGATTCCATCACGGCTGTCATCCGCAGCGACGGCCCGATCGGCGGCCTCACCGTGGTGGGCCAGTCGGAAGGCCGCGTGCGCGGTCTCGTCCTCCATCCTGTCGTTCCGACGCTCTACCGTGAGCCAGGCAAGCTCGACATCGGCAGTGCCGTCGGACAGGGACGCCTGACCGTCATCCGCGACCTTGGCCTCAAGGAGCCGTATATCGGTCATGTGAACCTGGTCTCCGGCGAAATCGCCGAGGACCTCACGGCCTATCTGGCCTACTCCGAACAGGTGCCGACCGTCATGGGCCTGGGCGTCCGCCTCGACCAGAGCGGGGTCACTCAGGCCGGCGGCTTCATGCTCCAGCTGCTGCCGGGCGCCGGCGAAGACCTTATCGAGCGTCTTGAGCAGCGCGTCGCTGGCTTCCCCGATGTCTCCTACCTGCTGGCCGAAGGCTTCAACCCGCACCACATCCTGGACTTGCTGCTGGGCGATCCCGGCATCCATTACCATGATGTCATTCCCTGCCGCTACGACTGCAACTGCAGCCGCGACCGCATGCTGCGCAGCCTGGCCGCCCTGGGCCGGAACGAGCTCTCCGAGCTCGCCGAGGACAGCCGAGGCATTGAGCTGGTCTGCCATTTCTGCAACAGCAAGTACCATTTCGCCCAGGAGGAGATCCGCCAGCTGCTGGCCGACTGACCGCGCCGGAAAACTGGCCGCTCGAGCCCTGGACGACCGCGCTGCCTGCCTCACGCGGCGGCGGCCTGGAAAGGGTGATCGGACATGGGCAAACGCCGAACCGCACGCACCGGCATTCCGCTGGCCTGGCTTCTTGCCATCCTGCTCTCGGTCGCCGGCTGCAGCCTGCTGAACCCGTCGGAGCCGAGCGGCGTGCAGCCGACCTCCGGGACGGCCGAGACAAGCGGCAGCGGGACCAGCAGCGCCGGCACCAGCAGCGCCGGCACCAGCAGCGCCGGCACCAGCGGCGCCAGCAGCTCGGCCCCGGGCACCAGCACGGCCGCTTCAGCATCGGCTTCCGTCTCCGAAAGCACATCGAGCGCCGCTACGGCGACTGCCACGGACACGACACCCACGACGGGCGCAGCGACCACGGCCGGGACGTCCACCGCAGCGCCGACATCAGCGGCTTCGACAGCGGCTCCGACGGCATCCCCGACCACAGTCCGGCCGACCACGACGGCGTCTGCAGACCTGTCGAAACTGTCGCTGACCGCCCGCAGCTGGTCGTACAACCGGCCGGCCAGCACGAGCCTGTTCAAGGACATCCGGGTCACGATCCCCTCTGCCGCCGCGACCCTGATCGCGCCCTGGTCCGTCATCTGGCAGGCCAGGCCGGCCAGCCAGAAAACCGTCTATCTGACCATGGACGAGGGGTACGAGTTCGAGACGAACACAAGCGAAATCCTCGATATCGCCGCCAGCAGGAACGTGCGCATTGCCTTCTTCATCACCGGCTCCTACCTGCGCAGCCAGCCGGCGCTCGTCCGGCGCATGCTGGCCGAGGGCCATCTCGTGCTCAACCACACCGACACGCACCCGAACCTGGCCGCGCTTTACGCCGAAAAGGGCGCCGCTGCCGTCATGGCCAGCCTGCAGAAGCTGGAGACGGAATACCGCGTCCTCACCGGCCAGTCGATGCGCCGCTACGTCCGGCCGCCGTCAGGCGCCTACAGCGAACGCCTGCTCGGCCTGCTGAAGCAGAACGGCTATCGCACCGTCTTCTGGAGCTTCGCCTACCGCGACTGGCTGACCGCCGAGCAGCCGGATCCGGCCGATGCGCTTCGCGCCGTCCTTGGCGAACTGCACGATGGCTCAGTGATCCTCCTCCACGCCGTGTCAAACACCAACGTGGCCATCCTGCCGCAGGTGATCGACGGCATCCGCGCCCGCGGCTACCGCATCGGCAGCCTGACCGACATCCCGTAGGGGACCGGATTCGGCATTCGCGCGCGGGTTCCGCAGAAAATGACCGTCCGGGCATTTTCGAGGACCTGTTTGAGCGCGAAGAATGGCCGCTCCGCCCAATACGCGGCAGCTGCCCGCGACCAGGCAAATCCTGCGCAAATTCTTTACGCTTTGGCGCAGAAAAGGCTTGCGTCCGCTTGCAATCTGTTATAGAATACTTCCTGCGCGACTTTTCGTCTGACATATCGCCATGCCGAAAAGCGCGGAACAGGCGTCGATGCCGGAGATTGCCGAATGCAGCCGCTGCGGCTGCAAGTCGGGGAACTTTGGCGGAGCAGCCCGGTTCGTGAAACCGGACGGCAGGACAACGTGACACGCAGCGTGTGCCTCCCAGGCACGTGCCCAGTGCGAAGGCCCCCAACAAACGCCAGGGGAGCCAGAGTCTGGGTTTTCTGTTGGAGGAGCATGATACGCCCGGCACAGTTGAAGCCTGCATCGCAGCAAACTGAGGAGGTTTAACCCAATGGCAGCAAACCAGAAGATCCGCATCCGTCTCAAGGCCTACGACCACAGCATCCTGGACGAGAGCGCCGAGCGCATCGTCGAGACCGCACGGCGCAGCGGCGCCTCCGTCTCCGGGCCGATCCCCCTGCCCACCGAGAAGGAGATCATCACCATCCTGCGCTCGCCCCACAAGTACAAGGATGCCCGTGAGCAGTTCGAGATGCGCACCCACAAGCGCCTGATCGACATCCTGGCTCCGAACCAGAAGACCGTCGAGGCGCTGATGAAGCTGGAGATGCCGGCCGGCGTCAATATCGAGATCAAGCTGTAAAGGCTTTTCTCCGCCGGGACCAGACGGTTCCGGCGGCAAGGTCATGTTCACCGGCAGACGGTGAACCAATAACCAGGGAGGTTAGAAGAAACATGAGCAGATTCATGCTTGGCAAGAAGGCCGGGATGACCCAGCTGTTCGACGAGACGGGCATCGCAATCCCCGTGACCGTCATCGAGTGCGGTCCCATGGTCGTCGTCCAGAACAAGACTGTCCAGAACGATGGCTACAAGGCCGTCAAGGTTGGCTTCGGCGACATGAAGAAGAGCCACGTCACCAAGCCCCAGGCCGGCCAGTACAGCAAGGCCGGAGTCGAAGCGAAGAAGTGGCTCCGCGAATTCAAGACCGAGGACGAGTACACGCTCGGCCAGGAGATCAAGGTCTCCGACATGTTCAGCACCGGCGACCACGTTGACGTCAGCGGCGTGTCCAAGGGCAAG
>CAYOHO010000075.1:0-7944 GCA_964403755.1 uncultured Oscillospiraceae bacterium | reverse complement strand
GCAGGATGTTGAGGCCCCAGAATGTGAAGAACATGGTGACCTGCCGGCCCATCGAGACGGCGCCATTGGCGATGATCATCGAGGCCAGGGCCTTGTCAAGGTCGCCGCTGAAGACGATGATTGCCTTGTCATTCGGCATCTTGGCCTTGAGGGCGGCATCGGTCACCTTCGGCGCCGACTTGCGGATTGTGGCGCGGTAGACGGTGCCCTCGCGCTCATTGCTGAGCAGCGTGTGCCCTGTGCGCTCGCACCAGACGCCGACATCGGAGGCAAAGCCGGGATCGGTCGACTCCAGTATAACCGTATCGCCCACGTCTGCCTTCTTGATGCCTTCGGCCAGCTTGAGGATCGGGCCGGGGCACTGCAGGCCGGTGGCATCAACGTGGATGGTTTGGCCAGCAGCTACTGGGCAGCTGGCGGCTGCTGCCCCGGATTCAAAAGGGCTTTTTTTTTCCGATCCGCCGGCCGTCGCGACAGCCAGCTTTTCGCCTTCGCCCTCGACCTTTTCGTTGCCATAGCAGTCAAAGGGGATATCGGTCTGCATCTCGCGGCTCTGCACCTGATAGAGCTTGTAACCGCCGCTCAGGTTGTAGACATCCTTGAAGCCATTCTGCATCAGGATGCGCGAGGCGATGTAGCCGCGCAGGCCGACCTGGCAGAACAGGTAGACCGGCTTGTCCTTCGGGATCTCGTCGAGGCGGCTGCGCAGCTCGTCGACGTCGATGTTCTTCGCGTTGTCGATGCTGCCCAGCGCGAACTCTTCGGCCGAGCGGACATCGAGGAAGGTCACCTTGTCGAAGTCGAGGCCGGCCACATCGTGGTGGTGGAAGACCTTGACGTCGCCCTTGATGATGTTGGCAGCGGTGAAGCCGAGCATGTTGACCGGATCCTTGGCCGAGGAGAACGGCGGCGCATAGGCGAGCTCCAGCTTCTCCAGGTCGAAGACGGTGCCGCCAAGGCGCTGGGCCGTGGCGATGACATCGATGCGCTTCTCGACACCGTCGACGCCGACAGCCTGGGCGCCGAGGATCTTGCCGCTCTTCGGGTCGAATAGCATCTTCATGGACATCTGGTGTCCGCCCGGATAGTACCCGGCGTGGTTGAGCGGATGGATGTAGGTCTTCTCGTACTCGATCTTGTCGCGCTTGCACTGCTTCTCGTTGAGGCCGGTGGAGGCGGCGGTCAGGTCGAAGACCTTGAGCACGGCCGTGCCCTGCACACCGTCGAACGGCACGCGGCCGCCCAGGGCGTTCTCGGCCGCGATGCGGCCCTGCTTGTTGGCCGGACCAGCCAGCGGCAGCAGGCCCTGCAGGCCGGTGACGATGTTCTTGATCTCGACGGCATCGCCAACGGCCAGGATGTCGGGATCGGAGGTCACCATGTACTCGTCGACCTTGATGCTGCCGCCGAGGCCGAGCTCGAGTCCGGCCTCACGGGCAAGGCGGCTCTCCGGCGCGATGCCGATGCTGAGGATGACCATGTCGGTGACCAGGCTGTTGCCGGTGGTGAGGCGCACGGACAGGCGGTTGTCGGCCGTCTGGCTGAAGCCGGCGGCACCGGCGTTGAAGACCAGGCGCAGGCCGTGCTGGCGGGCATGGGCGTGCAGGAAAATTGCCATGTCACGGTCCATCGAGGCCACGAGCTGGTCGGTGAACTCGACGATGGTCACGTCGAGGCCACGCTCGCGCAGGTTCTCGGCCATTTCCACGCCGATGAAGCCGCCGCCGATGATGACCGCGCTCTTTGGGTGCTGCTGGTCGACGGCATCACGGATGCGGTAGGTGTCGGGCACGGTGCGCAGCGTGTAGATGCCGGGCAGGCCGATGCCTTCCATGGCCGGGCGCTTGGGCTCGGCGCCGGGCGAGAGGATGAGCTTGTCGTACGATTCGGTGTAGGTGCGCTCGTTCTTGTGGTCACGGACCGTGACCGTCTTCGAGTCCCGGTTGATTGCCGTGACCTCGGAGAAGACGCGCACATCAAAGTTGAAGCGTTCCTTCATGCCCTCGGGCGTCTGGACCAGCAGGCGCTCGCGATCCTTGATCACGTCGCCGATATAATAGGGCAGGCCGCAGTTCGCGTAGGAGATGAACTCGCCCTTCTCGAACAGGATGATTTCTGCGCGCTCGTCGAGCCTGCGCAGACGGGCCGCCGCCGATGCTCCGCCAGCCACACCGCCAACAATCAGAATCTTCATGTGTACCTCCAGATATTTACGGGCCCTCGCCGGGCTCCGGTCTACAAACGAAATGTTCCAACAACGTTTACAATCATAAGGGCTGTTGGTTCTTCGTTCCGTGACTTAGGCACACAAGGAAAAGAATATTTGACGGCTTTTGACCCGTCGGTGCGGCGACAGACCGGCCGCTTGGCCCGGAAACGTTCCGCTATTCGACTCGTCGCGGCTGCCGGGCAGCCGGTGGTGACTTGATTACCTGGCTATTCGATCACCTGCAGCCAGAGGCTCTTGAGGTAATGAGACTCAGGATAGCCGGCCAGCACTGGGTGGTCATGGTCCTGACGGCGCAGGTCGAGGATGCGCACCGTCTTCTTGGCATCGCGGGCAGCGGCGAGAACGGTTTCGACGAACAGCTCCTCCTTCATGTGGTAGGAGCAGGAGTGGGTCGCCAGGATGCCGCCCGGGCCGAGCAGGCGGAAGGCACTGAGGTTGATCTCCTTGTAGCCGCGCGTGGCCGCCTCCAGGGCGGCGTGGCTCTTGGCAAAGGCCGGCGGATCAAGGACGATCAGGTCGTAGGCGGCATGCGCGCGCACGGCTTCGCGCAGGTAGTCGAAGGCATTCGCCTCGACCCAGCGGATGGCATCCTCCGCCAGGCCATTGGCTGCGGCGTTCCGGGCCGCCAGGGCCAGCGCCGGTGCCGAGCTGTCAACCGCCGTGACACTGGCTGCCCCGGCCAGGGCAGCATGCAGGGCAAAGCCGCCGATGTACGTGAAGCAGTCGAGCACACGGCGTCCGGCCGCAAAATTGGCAATATAGGCGTGGTTCGCCTTCTGGTCGAGGAAATACCCGGTCTTCTGCCCTTCCTGCAGGCTCACGATCAGCCGCACACCATGCTCGCGGATCTCGGTCTCGGCCAGCGGCTCACCCGCATAGAGCCGGCTTTCCAGCGGCAGGCCCTCCTTTTCGCGGATGGCGTCGCTGTTGCGCAGGTAAAGCGTGGAAACGCCAGTTTCGGCCAGGATCGTGTCGGCAATCAGGGGCAGGAAGCGTTCCATGCCGAGCGACAGGTTCTGCAGCACAACGGCAGGGCCGAAGCGGTCAGCGATGATGCCGGGCAGGCGGTCCGACTCGGCGAAGATCAGGCGGGCACAGTCGGTGTCGGGGCGCGCGAACAGGCGCCGGTGGGCAATCGCCGCTCGCACGCGGCCGGCGACCAGTGATTCGGTCAGCGGTTCGTCGTGGCGGCTGTAGAGACGCACGCTGATCATCGAGCGGCTGTTGTAGAGGCCGGAACCGATCGTACGTCCGCGGTGGTCCAGGACCAGGACTGTCTCGCCGTCGGCGGCCGTCCCTTCGATGCGCTCGATCTGGTTGCGGTAGACCCAGGGGTGGCCTTCGCTGTTGCGCTTCTGCGTACCGCTCGCCAGATGGACCGTGGGTACGGCCGGCACAGACGCGGCAGGCGCCGGATCGGTGACCGCTTGGGGTGCTGCAGCGGAAACAGCGGCTGTGGCGGAATCGGTCGCGGCTGAAGCGGGGGCTTTGGCGGACTTGGGCGCGGCTGAAGCGGGGGCGGGAGCTTGCCGGGGTGCCTTGTCTGACATGATCGGTTATTTCCTCCTGCGCCGGCCAGGCGCGCGGGGCTTGGGTTTCGGCTCGTCGATATCGAACGGGTCGGGATGGTCGAGCTGTTCGGCCAGTTCGTCCGTTTCTGCATGGTCGAGCGTCGTCGGCAGTGCCGGTCCTTCTGAAGACGGCAGAACCAGCGGTTCGGAAGCCGTCTTCCTGTCTGCAGGCACGCGCCGCTTTCTGGCTGGCGCCGGGGACGGAGCATTGTCCGCTGTTGGAGCGGGTGCGGTCGGGAGTGGTTCTGGGGCAGCAGCCTCCGCCGGAATTGGGGCGGCCGGGAGTGGAGCGGGTGCGGCCGGGAGTGGTTCTGGGGCGACGGCCTCCGCCGGAATTGGGGCGGCCGGGAGTGGAGCTGGGGCAGCAGGGAGAGGGATTGGGGCAGCGGCCTCCGCCGGAATTGGGGCGTCGGCTTCCCCGGGTGTCTGCTCGAGGCTGCGCAGGCCAGCCGTGCGGATGAGCATCAGCAGGTTGTTCTGCAGGCCGCGGTGCTCGCGGCTGAAGAAGCTGTGGTTGATCGGGAAATAGAAGCGCCGGTGATTGACGTCAATCAGGACCGGGAACAAGGTTCCGCTCTGGAAGCGGCCCATGTAGTTGACACATCCGGCAGCCGCCGAGGCGACATCCTTGCGGTTGGCCATGCGCACGGCGATGACCAGGACATTCCGTTTTGAGGGGCGCTCCACATGGTCAAGCTGGTCGATCGTTTCCTTGAGCAGCTGGTCCACCCGGAAAACGTTGATCAGGCCGGTCTCAAGCAGGATCACCCGGTCATAGAGCGGCCGGCGCGTCCAGAAGCTGACGCCGGCGCGGGCATAGACCAAGCCTGTCCGGCGGTCGCCGCCTTCCAGCTCGAAGTCGTCATCGTGCAGGATGAGCGGAAAATGGACCGCGAAGGCGCTGCCATCCCAGTGCCGGGGCAGCCGGAAGCGCCACTTGCGCATCATGCGGCGTACGCTGTGCGGATCGCCGGGGTCGAAGCGCTCAAGCAGGTAGGCGGTCGAGATGTGGCTGAGGGTCTGGACCAGGAGAACGATGTAGATGATGACGCAGGCAGCCAGGAGCCAGGTCAGGAAGCTTCGGGAACTGATCATGTGAAGCTGCTGAAGCTTGCGGGCCAGCACGAAGAGAATCCCGCCATACAGGACGAGGAACAGCAGGGGCATCATCACTTCGCGGCGCAGCCATCGTTTCATGCCGGTTTTCTCCTTCTGGCGGAACGTCCTTGCGCCCAGCCGTCGTTTTCTGACAACGTCATTCTATCATGAACGCGGGCGGCCTGACCATCGAAGACGATATGGCGGGCGAACCGGGCGCCGGAACCGCACGCCCGTCACGGATGGCTGGAGAGAAAGGGCTGACTGGAAGAGGACCACCCGCTCGGCTGATGCCGGCGGGAAGCGAAATAAGGACCGCTCGCTCGGCTGATGCCGGCGGGCGGTCCTGCAAGTCAATTTGGCAATATGGCATGCGTCACGGTGCGTTCTACGGGTAGGTCAGCCCTTGGTCGCGGTCTGCTGGACGTTGTCGGGGATGTCCTCCTTGAGGACGACATCGACCGTGATCTCCTTGGCGTTGCGGACGAGGGTGATCTTCATGGTGTCGCCGACCTTGTGGCTCTCCTTGGCGGCGTTGAGCGCGTCGGTCGTCAGCGTATCCTTGCCGTCTGCCTTGATGATGACGTCGCCGACAGCGATCCCGGCCAGGGCGGCAGCGCTGCCTGCCTCCACAGAGCGGACATAGACGCCTTCATGCATGTTGTAGTACTGGGCCATCTGCTGGGTCACGTCGCGGGTGCCGATGCCGAGCTTCGGGCGGCCGGAGACATAGCCGTTCTTGATCAGGGACTCGATGATCGGCTTTGCAATGTCGATCGGGATGGCGAAGCCAAGGCCCTCAACGCCGGTGCCGGCGTTCTTGGCGGTATTGATGCCGATTACTTCACCGAAGGAGTTGATCAGGGCGCCGCCGGAGTTACCGGAGTTGATCGCCGCGTCCGTCTGCAGGAGCACCAGCGACTGGTTGTCGATGGTGATCTGGCGGTCGGTGGCGCTGATGATGCCGGCGGTGACGGTGCCCTTGAGCTCGCCGAGGGCATTGCCGATGGCGACGGCCAGCTCGCCGACTTCAAGGTTCTTCGAGATGCCCAGCTTGACTGTCGGCAGGCCCGTGCCATTGATCTTGAGCACCGCGATATCGTTGCGGGAGTCGGTGCCCGTGATGACAGCCGGCAGCAGGCGGCCATCGTCGAGCGCGACCGTGATGGTCTGGGCGCCGTCGATGACATGGAAGTTGGTGACGACATAGCCGTCAGCGGTGATGATGAAGCCGGAGCCGGCGGCTTCAACCAGGCCGGTCTGGCCGAACTGGTTCTGCATGCGGGCCTCGGTGCTGATCGCGACCACCGCAGGTTTGTTGCGCTTGGCGATCTCCATGACGGTGAGCGCCTGGCGGTTCGGGTCAGACTTGGTCGACGCGTCTGCAATGCTGAAGAACTTGTTTGTGGTC
The DNA here is from genome assembly GCA_964403755.1 of uncultured Oscillospiraceae bacterium. Lineage (GTDB taxonomy): Bacteria > Bacillota > Clostridia > Saccharofermentanales > UBA5734 > JAXGXQ01. Next base: position 1,634 of record CAYOHO010000075.1, on the reverse strand, counting down.
AGTGGCTGGCTGCTGCCGGAATTGGCAGGCGTTGTCGACTGCGTGCCGCCGGTCGTGGCCGACGGCGACGTGGAACCAGTTGCCGGGCTGGTCGGGCTGGTCGTCGCGGCCGTCTGCTGGGGATTGCGGCTGGCGACGATGTTGTAGACCACGGCAGCGGTCCCGGCCGAGAACAGGATGGCCACCGTGAGCAGGACGGCGACGAAGCCGATGATCCGCTTCGTGCGCCGCTGGCGCTGGCTCAGCTCATCCAGATCGCGAGAATCGCGCGGGCCGCGGGTGGGGCTGCCGGTGCCGATGCTGACGTTGTTCCGGGCGTCCGGATGGCTCGAATGGCTCCATTCGGCGCGCTGATAGGCTGGCGCTTCTTCGGACGGCGCAGCATTCTCGCTGCCGGTGCGGTCAGCCGGCTGCGCTTCCGTCGGCGCGGCTGATTCCCGTTCCCAGCGTGCTTCTTCAGGTACGGATGGTTCCCGTTCGAGATGCCCGTCCCCTGTCGGCGAAGGGTTGAACGGATCTTCAGGTCTCTCGCTGCGTGGATCGGAATCGGTCATGATGATCGCCTCTTTCATTTAGCTTCAGCGACCCAAGCCAGGCTGGCTTCGGGTGCTCATGGAATCCGGCCGGCGCACGGCTCCCTGATGGCGCTTCTGCGTCCGGACCGGTCTTGCGGCAGACGGCGCTTCTGCCCGGGGATGCGGGCTGCTGCAGACACTTTGCGCGTTAATTCATTTATACACGAAACGTATGGCACCTGTCTGGCATAATTGAAACAGAATCTGTTCAAACTGTGGCGAGAATGTGAAGTCGGCAGCGACTGTTAACGATGCAGCCTGCCGCGTCGGATTTTGCATCTGGCCTTCGCAGGCGGCGGAAGGATCGAACGGCCTGGCAAGGTGCCATCTTTTCCGAAATCGGAGGGTAAAATCGCCTCCGGATCGGCTGAAAACGGGCTGTCAATGGTCAGGATAAATGTCACCCTGCTTAGCGGATAACTGGTCAGCAAAAATGTCATGCCGCTTGCCATCGCTGTAGAACTTGAGCGTATAGTCACGCCATGGGGAGCGCTTTGGTTGCTGGGCCGGACAAGGATTCCGGGGTGCCGTTGCAGCGCTAGCCGGCGCTGGCTGGTCCAGTGTCCGGGGTGGCGTAAAGAGCGGTTCCGGTGTCAGAACCTGCCCATTGTAAATCGCCTTCAGACCGATTTCACGGCTGGTGACAACGGTCAGGCTGTCATTTGGCTTCGCCTGGACCGAAAGCCCGCCGCAGCGGCTGGGCAGGCGGTAACTCTGGCTCATGAATGAGAAGGCGAGGCCGTGGTCCAGGCGCCGCGTCTCGTGGCGGGCAAACAGAAGCTCGAAGCGATCTGGCGCCAGGCTTTCCCGGTACAGGGTCTCCGGCCTTTCCGCCTTTGCGGCAAACCGGCGGTTGTAGCTAGGAACGTAGGACTTGAGATAGGCGTTGACAGCGTCGATGTCGCTAATGCCATGCCGTTTCAGGTCTTTGGCCAGCCGGTCCTGGAGCGTGCCCCAGAGGCGTTCGACCAGACCCTTAGCCTGGGGCGACCCGGCAAGGACCAGGACGATGCCGGCCTCCTGAAGCGCACGGGCGAACTGGGTGGGCTTCTCGAAGAC
>CAYOHO010000074.1:0-8168 GCA_964403755.1 uncultured Oscillospiraceae bacterium | reverse complement strand
CGGTTTCTCTTCAGTAATGATCGACGGCTCGCACCACTCGTACGAAGAAAACATCGAGCTGACCGAGCGCGTGGTCGAGTATGCCCATGCCCGCAACGTCACCGTCGAAGCCGAGCTTGGCCGCCTGGCCGGCATCGAGGACGCGGTCAATGTCAGCTCTGCCGACGCCTCCTACACCAATCCGGACCAGGTCTATGACTTCGTCACCCGCACCGGCTGCGACTCGCTGGCCATCGCCATCGGCACCAGCCACGGCGCCTACAAGTTCAAGCCCGGCACCAAGCCGCAGCTCCGCTTCGACATCCTCGAGGAAGTCGAAAAGCGTCTGCCCGGCTTCCCGATCGTCCTCCACGGCGCCAGCTCGGTCATCCCCGAGTACGTCGAGATGATCAACAAGTTCGGCGGCAGCATGCCCGACGCCATCGGCGTTCCGGAAGAGATGCTGCGCAAGGCCTCCAGCATGGCCGTCTGCAAGATCAACATCGACTCTGACCTGCGCCTGGCCATGACCGGCACGATCCGCAAGTACATGGCCGAGAACCCCAGCCACTTCGATCCGCGCCAGTACCTCGCGCCCGCCCGCACCGCCATCAAGGAAATGGTCGCCCACAAGATCAAGACCGTCCTCGGCTGCGACGGCAAGGCCTGATCCAGGCTGCAGGCGAAACGGACTGAAGCGAACCGGGAAGCCGGACGCACCACAAGGCCCGCTATGCCAAACAGGAACAGAGCCGAACACGAACAGAACAGAAAAGAGGGCTGCCGGCCGGCAGCCCTCTTTTTCAATACTCGATGGTGTTGCGAACGCCGCTGGCCCGAACCGGAAATCAGGCCGGCTCGTCCGAGACCTGGCGGCAGTAGACGAGCAGACGGTGCGAAGCGACGCGCACCGGGGTGCAGGTGACGAGGATGAGCTGCTTCTCCTTGGTCGGCTGCGACAGGACCAAGCGCAGGTCAGTCGGCAGGATGACTGCCTGCCGGTCGACCGTGTAGGTGATCTTTCGCCCGGCTGTCGTCACGATGACCACCGATGAGCCGGCGGTGACCTCGTCCAGCCGGTTGAAGTGGCGGCCGTAGGTGTACATGCGGTGGCCGAGGATGATGGCATTGCCGGGCGTGCCCGGCATCGAGCTGCCGCCCAGCAGGCCGACGGCAACCCGCAGCTGGGCGGAGCCGGCCGAGTCGGCGATGGGCATCTTGAGGCTGATCTTGTCGATGTAAATCGTGCCGATCGCCTTGATCACCACCGGTGCGGGCGTCGGCTTCGGGGTGACAGACTTGCTCGCGACCGGCTGTGCTGCACTGCCGGTCGTGGACTCGCTGGGTACGGGCTCCTCTGTGTCGGACGGCGCCGGCTCGGTCGTGTCCCACTGCTCGACGGCATCCGTGAATTCCTCTTCCTCGCCCGGGACCTTGAGCTCGTCGGCGAACAGGACGACTTCGCCCGTTCCGGTGTCGACCGCCTGCAGCAGTTCAGCCGTCTTGCGGTCCTGGCGCCAGTGCAGGTAGTATGGCTGTCCGATCAGGTAGACCCCGGTCGCGATCAGCGCGATGATCACCAGGTTGAGCAGAAGCAGGACAGCCCGGCGGGTGCCGGAGACTTTCCGGCGGTTTGGCTTGCTGCCGTCAGCTGACTTGCGCATGTCTGTATCCTCCAGTGCCTGGCCGCCGCCGGCGGCCGCTTCAGTTGATTCCAGGTCCGCCGGCCGTCTCGTCCTCGTGCCGGGAGGCCTCGCGCAGCGCCAGGCGCAACTCGCGCCGGCGTGCCGCTGCCGCCCGCTCGTCCGGTTCGCCGGCTGGCGGTTCGAAGGCCGGCACCGGGACCGGATGACCGGCACCATCGACGGCCACAAAGACCAGGTGCGCCCGGTTCACCAGACGCCGCGCGCCGCCCGGCTGCTCGACAAACGTCTCGACGCCGACTTCCAGCGACGTGTGGCCGGTCCAGGTGACATGCGCCTCGATGACGACCATGTCGTTGAGCTGGACCGGGGCGAGGAACTCCAGCGGATCCACGGCCACCAGTGTGACGTCAGCGCCGGCGTGGCGCCGGGCCTCGACGGCAGCAACCACGTCGATCCACTCCATCAGCTGTCCACCGAACAGGCGGCTGACTCCGTTGACGTGGCGCGGCATGACGATCTGGACCTGGGTGGTGCGCATCGGCTGTCCTCCTCACGGGTTCTGATCCCATTTTATCAGATTGGTACCGCAAAACGTACAGCGCTGCGTTACGGCCGGCGGTCATTGCTGCTGTGCGCCGGATGGCCTGCATGTCTGCAGACACTGTGATAAACTGATTCAGTCAGCCAAATGCTTTCAGTGAGGTGCACTGCCGATGATCATCCGTGTGGTCGACCAGGACCAGAGCCAAGACCTGCCGGCCGAGCCCGGCACAAACCTGATGACATTCCTGCGGCGCCACGGCCATGTCGTGAGTGCGCCCTGCGGCGGCCGCGGCACCTGCGGCAAGTGCCTCGTGGAGGTCGACGGCCTCGGACCGGTCCTGGCCTGCCAGACGGTGATCGGCCGCGATGTACCGGCCACCGGAAATGCGCCGTCAGCCGGAAATGCGCCGTCAGCCGGAGATGTGCCGGCCGCCGGAAATGCGCCGTCAGCCGGAGATGTGCCGTCCGCCGGAGATGTACCGTCAGCCGGCACCGTGACGGCTGCTGGAGCCGCAACCGCCGGCGCCGCTCCGGCCGTCATCGTGCGCCTGCCGCGGAAGGCGCGGGCGCTGATCCTGATCGACGGCCTGATGCCCGACCTCTCCCTCGATCCGCTGGTCCGCAGCCTCGAGGCAATCGTGCCGGCCGCATCGCTCGAGTGCCAGCTGGCCGATGACGAGCGCTTCCTGCAGGCCGCCGGCTACAACGTGCCGTTCCGCCTCCTTCCCGAACTGCCGGAGCGTCTGGCCGAAGCCGATGGCCGTGTCCGATTCATTGGCCGCGCCGACACCCGCACCGTCCTCCGCTTCCTGCCCGCCTCAGCCGGAATGGGCAGCGGCTTCCTGCCCGGGGTTGCCGTCGACATCGGCACCACGACGCTCGCCGCCTACCTCTACAACCTGCACGACGGCCGCCGCCTGGCCAGTGCCGCCCTCGGCAATCCGCAGGCCGCCTTCGGAGCCGACGTCATCAGCCGCATCGCCCGATCCACCGCCAGCCCGGCCGATGCCGCCGAACTGCGCCAGGCCATCCGCACAGCGATCAGCCAGCTGGTCGTCACCCTGATGAACCAGGCGGACGAGGCGTTCGGACAGCCCCAGCACAGCGATGACCGCGGCAGCCTGTTCCGCTCGGAACGGCTCGCCCTGCTCAGCCTGGCCGGCAACACCACGATGATGCACCTGCTGACCGGGCTGCCAGCCGGCAACATCGCCCGCGCCCCCTTCAACCCGGTGAGCGTGCGGACCCAGATCGTGCCGGCAGCCGACCTGCACTTCGCCCAGTTCCCTGCAGCGCTGGTCGTTCTGCTGCCCTCGGTCGCCAGCTATGTCGGCGCCGACATCACCGCCGGCGTGATTGCGCTCGGCCTTGAGAAGCCGGCGCATGAGACAGCCATCCTGATCGATATCGGCACCAATGGCGAAATCGTCCTGCGGGCCGGTGAGCGCCTGACTGCCTGCGCCACAGCCGCTGGGCCGGCCTTCGAGGGCGCCAGCATCTCGGCCGGCATGAGCGGCACCAGCGGCGCCATCGACCATGTCTGGCTCGACAGCGGCGACATACGTTACAGCGTCATCACGTCCCAGTCGCCGGCAGCTGAGCCGGCACCAGGCGAGCATGTGCCAGCCGACCGTCCGTCCGGCATCTGCGGCTCGGGCCTGGTCGACACCGTCGCCGCCCTGCTGGCCAGCGGGGTCATTGACGAGACCGGCCGCATCGGTGCCGAACCGGAGCGGCTGACGCCGGACCTGCGCGACCGGCTGCTCGAGTCCGGCGGTCAGCCCGCCTTCCTGGTCGCCGGAGCCGGCGAGACCAGCCACGGGCGCCCGATTCTCCTGACGCAGAAGGACATCCGCGAGCTGCAGAACGCCAAGGCGGCGATTGCTGCCGGCATCCAGCTCCTGCTGCGGCGCGAGGGCGTTGCGCCCGGCTCGGTCGCGACCGTGTACCTGGCCGGCGGCTTCGGCCAGTACCTCAATGTGCGCAGTGCCCAGGCCATCGGCCTGCTGCCCGAGGGGCTCGGCGGCCGGACCATCGCGGTTGGCAACACCTCGGCCATGGGCTCCATCGCCGCCCTGCTCGACCGGGGCCGGATCGACACCGCTGCCGAAGCCGCCCGCCACATGCTTTACCGGGAACTGTCCTCCGATCCGGAGTTCAGCGACCTGTTCATCGACGCCCTCCTGTTCCCCGAACCGGCCTGAAGCCGCACGCGCAGAGCCCCTGCAAAGGAGACAGCCGTCATGAGCGAGACCAAGAGCAGACATGAATCGCCGGCCTGGAAACCGGCCGCAGAACAGCCCGAAGCCGCCCGGATGGCTGCCGGCCCGGCTGCCGGCCGGGGTGACGACCTGGGCGACGGCCAGTCCGAGTCCATCGCCCAGCGCAAGGCGGAGATCCGCAGGCGCCTGATCTGCGAGCGCGAGCAGCTGCCGCGCCAGACAGTGGCAGCCAACAGCCGTGCCATCGTTGCGCGCCTGAAGCAGTTCGAGCCCCTGCTCGAGCTCCTGGCGCAGAAGCCGGAGCACCCGGTCGGCCTGTTCGCCGCCTTCCGCGGCGAAGTCGATGTCCGGCCCCTCACCCCGTTCCTTGTGCAGATGGGCGCCCGCGTGGCATTCCCGGCCATCGTCCCCTGCGAGCATGGGCGCTGCCTGCGCTTCGGCGTCTACAGGGCGGACTGCCACCTGCGCCAGTTCCTCTGCCCCGGCTACTTCGGCGTTTCTGAGCCCCCCGCCGACGCCCTCCTGCCTTTCGGTGCGCCGATGAGCGCCCTGATCGTGCCCGGCGTCGCCTTCGACCGCAACGGCTGCCGCCTTGGCTTCGGCAAGGGCTTCTATGACCAGGCCATCGCCGCCATGCCGGAGCGGCCGCTCCTGATCGGTGTGGCCCACCCGTTCCAGCTGCTGGATGAGCCGCTGCCGCGGGCCCCGCATGACCAGTGCCTCGACTGCATCATATTGCCCGACCGGACCGTCGTGGTAAAATAGAAGGAAAGCGAGAAGGGAAGTGATCCAATGAAATGGACCATCCTTGGCAAGTCCGGCGGCTTTCCGGCCCCCGGCGGCGCGACCTCCGGATACCTGCTCCAGGTGAACGACCGGAACATCCTGGTCGACTGCGGCAGCGGAGTCCTCTCCAACCTGTTCCGCCACATTTCCATTGCCTCCCTGGATGCTGTCATCATCACCCACCTGCACCATGACCACATCAGCGACCTCCAGGTCCTGCGCTACGCCGTCAACCTCAGCCGCCTCAACGACATCCCCGTCAAGGCCATCCCGGTGTTTGCGCCGGCCTCGCCCGAACCGGTCGCCTCAACCATCCAGTCCGACGACAATCTGGTCATTGGCCAGGTCAAGGACGGCACCGAACTGAACATGTTCGGCGTCACCGTCCATTTCGCCGCCATGCAGCATCCGGTCGAGACCTACGGCGTCCGTTTCGAGCATGAGGGCCGCCGAATCGTCTACTCGGGCGACTCGATCCCCTGCGACAGCCTGCGCAGCCTGCTCCATGGCGCAAGCCTGGCCGTTCTCGACGCCGGCACGCTGGAGCGCTTGCGCAAGCCCGTGATGGCGCACATGACCGCCGCCGAGTGCGGCGCCATGGCCCGCGAAGCCGGCGTCAGCCAGCTGGTTCTGTCGCACATCCTGCCGCTCCTCGATGAGCAGGAGATCCTGGCCGAGGCGCGCACGACCTTCCCGGAGGCCGTACTGGCCCAGATCGGCGATACGTACACCGTCTAGAACCGGCCGCCCGGCTGGAAGGGCATCGGGAGAACCGGCCGCCCGGCGGCATGGCCCTTCGCAGTGCCAGCCGGAGGGGCTGGCTGCAGGCGGCTGAAGCGATCGGCCGCCAGCGGCCGGAGGCCCGGTTTGACAGGCCTGCAGGGATTCGCTACAATCGGGTTTTGGCTGCGCTGGCGATCATGCCAAGTGCTGCAAATCGTTCCGGTGACCGCGGCCTGGTTCGCTCCGCCGGAGAATGAGGTGAGACCATGCCCATGACCAAGGAAGCGGACCTCCGCAGGAACGCCGCCATCATCACCGTCGTCGGCAAGGACCGGGTCGGCATCATTGCCGCGGTCGCCACGCTGCTGGCCGAGAACGGCGTCAACATCAACGACATCTCCCAGACGATCATGGAGGGCATCTTCACCATGATCATGCTGGTTGACCTGCGCCAGTCCTCCCGCGACATCAAGGACCTGGCCGACCGCCTCGAAGCACTCGGACGCGAGATGGACATCTCGATCCGGATCCAGCACAGCGACATCTTTGACGCGATGCACCGGATCTGAGGAAGGCAGGCGCATGTTTACCGATTTTGAAATCCTAGAGACCATCCGCATGTTCCAGGAACAGCACCTGGACGTGCGGACCATCACAATGGGCATCTCGCTCCTCGACTGCGCCGCCGGGTCGCCCGAGGAAAGCTGCCGCCGCATCTACGACAAGATCACACGCCTGGCCGGACGCCTGGTGCAGACGGGCGAAGACATCAGCCGCGAATACGGCATCCCGATCATCAACAAGCGGGTCTCGGTCACGCCGATCGCCCTCATTGCCGGCGCCAGCGGCGCGAAGGACTATACCGTCTTTGCGCGCGCCCTCGACCGGGCGGCCGACGCGGTCGGCATCAATTTCATCGGCGGCTTCTCGGCGCTGGTGCACAAGGGCTTCACGGAAAGCGACCGCCGCCTGCTGCAGTCGATCCCGGAGGCCCTGGCCACGACCCGCCTGGTCTGCTCCTCGGTCAACCTGGCCACCACGCGCTCCGGCATCAACATGGATGCCGTGCGCGATATGGGCTACATCATCAAGGAAACGGCGCGCCTGACCGCCGACCAGGATGCCTTCGGCTGCTGCAAGCTGGTCGTGTTCGCCAACGCGCCCGAGGACAACCCGTTCATGGCCGGCGCCTTCACCGGACCCGGCGAGCCGGAGTGCGCGATCAACGTCGGCGTCAGCGGCCCCGGCGTCATCTGCTCGGCCCTCGAGAGCGTGCCCGGCCAGGACCTCGGCGTGGTCGCCGACACCATCAAGAAGGCGGCCTTCAAGGTCACCCGGGTCGGCCAGCTCGTCGCCCAGGAGGCCTCGCGCCGCCTCGGCGTCCCCTATGGCATCATCGACCTGTCGCTGGCGCCGACACCCGTGGTTGGCGACTCGATCGCCCGCATCCTCGAGGCTTTCGGGCTCGAGACCTGCGGCGCCTGGGGCACGACCGCCGCCCTCGCCATGCTCAACGACGCCGTCAAGAAGGGCGGCACGATGGCCTCTTCGTTTGTCGGCGGCCTGTCCGGCGCCTTTATCCCGGTCAGCGAGGACGAGGGCATGATCGCCGCCGTCGAGGCCGGTTCGCTCACGCTCGAGAAGCTCGAGGCCATGACCAGCGTCTGCTCGGTCGGCATCGACATGGTCGCCGTCCCCGGAGATGTCCCGGCCGAGACGATCTCGGCCATCATCGCCGACGAGATGGCGATCGGCACCTTCAACAACAAGACCACCGCCGTGCGCATCATCCCCGTGCCGGGCAAGACCGTGGGCGACAAGGTTGACTACGGCGGCCTGCTTGGCTCGGCGCCGATCATGGCCGTCAACGGCAGCTCATCGGCCGCGTTCATCACCCGCGGCGGCCGAATCCCCGCCCCGATCCACAGCATGAGGAACTAAGGCCATGTTGGAACCGAGCCGCCTCTACGAACTGTTTGTCAACGAGCTGGACCTCAGGCCCTGCCTGCTGGGCCAGCACGACCTGCCGCCATTCCCCGGCAGCAGGAGCAGCTCGACGTGCGGATGCTGTTGGTCCGTCACAAGTTCCTGGTGCTTTCGGGCAAGGGCGGCGTCGGCAAGAGCACCGTGGCCGTGAATCTCGCGACAGCGCTGGCCGACGCTGGACGGCGCGTCGGACTCCTCGACGTCGACCTCCACGGCCCCAGTGTGCCGAGCCTTCTCGGCCTGGGCTACAACTATGCGCGGCGTTTTTGTTATCATGCCCAGG
>CAYOHO010000073.1:2053-8195 GCA_964403755.1 uncultured Oscillospiraceae bacterium | reverse complement strand
TCATCCTGGCGACCTGGGTGTTCTCGCGGGTCGACTTCTCCCGGATCAACCGCACGAAGGCGAACGAAGGCGACATCTGGGCCTAGCCGGCACGTGCGGTATCCGAAGCCGATCCTGCCTGGCGTGATAAAATGGAGACAGAAAGCGGCTGCCAGCACGGATGCAGGGACTGGCAGCCGCAGCCAGAAACAGGAGCAAGCAGTCAAGCGTTGGAGAATGCAGATGGAAACTGGAGCAACATGAATAGACGCCTGAAACTGGCTGCGGTCCTGCTGATTCCGGCCATCCTCGTAGCGACCGCTGCCTGCACGGCGACCGTCAGGCCGAGCCCGGGTGCTGCGGCTGATCCGTTTGTGCTTGAGGAATCGTCTGCACCGGCTGCCAGCGTGCCGGAAGCCAGCTTTGCCGCCCCGTCCATCAGCACGCCGGGTGCCCCGTCCCTATCGGCGGGCGCACCGGAAGCATCGGCAGCGCCGGAAGCATCGACAGCGCCGCAAATGTCAGCGGGACCTGAAACACCGGCGGGGCCGGCAGCATCCGCAGGGCCGGCAGCATCGGCAGCGCCGGTTGTCGGTGTCGTGTCAGTCGGCAATGGCGACATGCTGGAACGTGACATCATTCCGCAGCTCGTCCGGATTTATGGCATCACCGCGGCCCGTGTGAAAGCCGCGCTGGCTGCCTGCCGCCCCAGCCCGCTGATCGGCAGCGGCCTGAAGGATTTCCGGCGCATGGAGGGCATCATCGCGCCCGGCCGCTACGAGATCCGCGCCGGCAGCCGCATCGAGGACCAGATCAGCCAGTGGGTCGAATCGGCCGAGGTCCGCTTTGAGCGGCTGCTGGCCGCGGTTGGAGCCGCTGGCGCAGTCAATGGACTGGCGCCGGCCCAGCAGCTGACCCTGGCGTCGATTGTGGAGGCGGAATGCCTGTCCGACCGGCACGAGGCGGAAGTGGCGACGGTGTTTCTCAACCGGCTCGACGAGCACGGCCTGCTGCAAAGCTGTGTCACGGTGGAATATGCCGTCGGCTACCAGCGGCCCTATCTGCTGAAGACCGACCTGCAGGCGGAGAGCGACTACAATACCTACCGCAAGGCCGGGCTGCCGCCCGGACCGATCTGCTCCCCGGACGACGCCAGCCTGCGTGCAGCCATCAGCCGCAAGCTCGACAGTGCGATCCACTATTTCTATTATGATTATCTGCTGAACGACCTGTTCTGCTTTGTACGCTACACCGACTTTTCCCGCGCGGCTGCGAGCTCAAAGGAGCAGTTCATTGCCCGCTCGCCCATCGGACGCTGGACCAGGATCAACAAGCAGAAGCTCTACGGCCGCTGATCCGGCTTACCAGTAGAACTGAGGCAGGTCCTCGTCCCGGATGTCATGGGTATTCTTGAGCAGCCGGTCGGCCAGTTCCGGGCTGGCGGTCTTGACGACGGCGCGGGCGCCGCTTTCATGCGAGGCGGCGAAGGCGTACGTGTATTCGATGTTGATGCCGGCCTGGCTGAGCCGCAGCAGCTTCTCATAGAGGCTGCCGGTGTCATCCTCGAGGGCAAAGGTCAGGACCGGGTCATTGCGCACCAGGTAGCCGGCATCGCGCAGCAGGGCCTCGACCCGTTCCGGCTCGCGAGCGATCAGGCGCAGCGTGCCGCCGAAATCGGTCGAGTCGGCGAGCGTCAGGGCCCGGATGTTGATGCCGTTCGCCTTCAGCAGGCCGAGCACGGCGGCCATGGCGCCCGGCTTGTTTTCCAGGAAGATCGATATCTGACGGATGATCATGGGCCTGCACCATTCCTTTTCCTATTTGTCCGGCCTGATGAGCCGGACGGGCCGGTCAGCTGGCGCCGCGCTGGACGCCAAATCAGCCGCTGCTGACCGGCAGCCGGTATCCGGCTGGCTTCATGACCATTATATCAACCTGCCGCGCATGTGTCAGTCGGATCGGCCAATCCCGGCAGCGTCTGCTTGGGAACGCGGCCACTGTCTGGCAGGACCGGGCGGATCCGGTGCCGATCCGGCGACTGACCGGTGACCTGGCCCTGGTCCCTGCCGGGCCGGCCAGAATTTCGGGGAGCCCATCTTGTAATTTCACGGGCGGCGATGGACAATCATCTCAGCACCATGCCTGGCTGGATCTTCAGCCTGACCGGGCGGCTGCCGGCAAGGAAGGCACAGATGGAGAACAGGACCTTTACCCGGTATTCGGACATTCTCACGGCCTGCCAGGCAACCGGGGGCTATACGATCAGTGTAGCCGCGGCCGAGGATGGGGCGGTTCTCGAAGCTGTCCGCATGGCCGAGTCGATCGGGCTGGCCAGGGCAATCCTGGTCGGCGATCCGGACCGGATCCGCCCGCTGGCCGAGAAGGCCGGCCTGGCCGATATCAACATCGAACCCGCAGCCGATGAGACGGAGGCCGCCCAGAAGGCGGTCGCCCTGATCCGCGAACAGAAGGCCGATGTGCTCATGAAGGGCCTGATCAATACAGCCACGTTCATGCGTGCCGTCCTCAGCTCGACGCACGGACTTCGCTCCGGCGCGCTGCTCAGCCACCTGGCCGCCTTCGAGGTGCCCGGCGAGAAGAAGCTGATTTTCGTCACCGACGGCGGCCTCAATATCAGTCCGGATCTGGCGGAAAAGAAGGCAATCCTGGAGAATTCGCTCGCCGCCCTGCAGGCTATCGGCATCCAGGACCCGAAGGTGGCCATCGTTACGGCCAACGAGCAGGTGAGTGCGAAGATGCCCTCCACCGTCGATGCCCGCGACCTGGTCGAGATGCGCCGGAACGGCACGATCGTCGCCGGCGTCATCGAGGGCCCGATTGCGCTCGATGTGGCGCTGGAGCCGTTGTCGGCGGCCCACAAGGGCATTGCCAGCCAGGTGAGCGGCGATGTCGACCTGTTCCTCATGCCCGGCATCGAGACTGGCAATGTCTTTGGCAAGTGCCTGATGCATTTTGCCCGGGCGAAAATGGCCGGCCTGATCCTGGGCGCCTCCTGCCCGATCGTGCTGACCTCGCGTGCCGAGACCGCGGAGGGCAAGCTGCACTCGCTGGCGCTGGCCTGCCTGATCGCCCGCAGCAGCAAGGCCTGATCATCAGGCTGTGGTGGTCAGCGGTGCCCTGACTGCAGGTCCAGCCCGCAGCGCGGGCACTTCTGCAGGCCGAGGGGCAGCTCCAGGCCGCAGGCATCGAGCAGCGCCGCGTCGGACAGGATGTCGGCCGCCGGCCCGTCGGCGGCGACGGTTCCGTCCCTGATGACGATGATGCGCCGGCAGGTGTCCTGGATCATGTCCAAGTCATGGCCGGTGATGATCTTGGTGTGCGCGAAGCCCTGCAGGAGGCCGATGACGCGCCGGCGCGAACGTGGATCCAGCCCGGCGGTCGGCTCGTCCATCACCAGGATGTCCGGCTGCATCGCCAGGACGGTCGCGATCGCGGCCGCCCGCTTTTCGCCGCCGGACAGCTTGAAGGGCGCCCGGTTCTCTAGGTGCGAAATGCCGACGGCTTCCAGGGCCGCATCGACCCGGGCGACGACGTCGGTCTCATCCAGGCCGAGGTTGCGCGGCCCGAAGGCCACATCGTCACGGACAGTCGTCATGAAGAGCTGGTCATCCGGATCCTGGAAGACCAGGCCCAGACGCTGGCGGATCAGCGGCAGGGTCCGGGGCGTGACGTGCACGTCGCCGACCAGCACCTCGCCGTCCTGGGGAAAGAGGAGGCCGAGGAGCAGCTGCAGCAGGGTCGACTTGCCGGCTCCGTTGGCGCCGATGATGCCGACGGACTCGCCGTGGCAGATGGTGAAGGATAGGCCGCGGATCGCCTCATGGCCATCCGGGTAGGCAAAGCGCAGGCTGCGGGCTTCGATCTTATGGTGACTCATCGTGAAAACGCTCCTGTTATCAGGGATCCAAGCAGGTCAGGCAGGTTGAAAAGCCGGGCCAGCAGGAAGAAGGCGCACCAGCCGGCCAGCCAGGCGGCATCCGTCCAGCGCGCCGTCGTGGCGGACGCGGTCCGGTACTCGCCGTCAAAGCCGCGCAGGACCATCGACTGGTAGACCCGCTGCGCCCGGCCATAGGTGCGCAGGAGCAGCTGGCCGGCGAACGGCCCCCACAGGCGTCGCTCCAGGCCCTTCTGGCCCGGCGCCCGCAGGGAATGGGCCCGCATCATGCGGGCTGTCTCCTCGATCAGCACCGAGAGATAGCGGTAGGTGAGCTGCAGCTGCAGGACGAAGACCCGGGGCACGTGAAGCAGGCGCAGGGCTGCCGCCAGCTTGTCGATGCCGGTCGTGGCGATCAGAAGCAGGCTGGCGGTCACGGTCAGGCTGCTCTTGATCAGGATGGAGAGAAAGGTCAGCCAGCCGCCGGCAACAGCAGCGCCGGCAATCAGGACCGGCTGGCGGTCGACCAGCGGGTTCAGGATACCGATGCCGATGATGAAGGGCTCGATCAGCAGCAGGCGCCGGATGATGGGGGCGGCCGGCAGGTCGGCGAGCACGAAGATGATGACGGGGAAGAGCACCAGCGGCGCGAGCCCGCTCACCGTGTAGCGGTCGAAGGAGACCACGGCGGCCAGGTAGGCCACGGTGGTCAGCAGCTTCACCAGGGGATGCAGCCGGTGAATGGGGGAGTCCTGCCTGGCCAGGTCATCCAGCAGGCGGACGTGGTAAAGGGCTTCAGTCAGCTTCGACATCGGCGCCCCGCTCAGACGGAAGCCTGCCGGCGGCGCTTGCGCAGGCTGGCCAGCCAGCCGATGCCGGCAGCCAGCAGCAGCGTGATGATCCCGCCGACCAGACCGGAGATGCTGGTCCCGGCCTTCGCCGCTGCCGCAGTTGCACCGGTGCCGGCCGAGGCCGTCTGGCCGGAACCGTTCGGCGTCTGCTGGGCGGAACCGGCCGGCTGGCTCATGGCGTCGCCATTGGCAGCGCGGAAGCCATAGTCCGGCAGGAAGGCTGTCCTCGCCTGCAGCCAGGCCAGTGCCTCGTGCAGCCAGCCGCCGGCTGCAGCATCACCGGCTGCAGATGCGTCACCGGCTGCGCCAGCCGTGCTGGAGGAAACGGCGGTGCCCGATCCGTTCGTCGCACTGCCGGTGCTGGTGGCTGGTATGGCGCGTGCCAGAGACCATTCGAGACCATCCGGGCTGGTTGAGGCCAGCAGCGACAGGCCGCCGCCCATGATGACAAAGGCCACCAGGATGCCGGCGAGCGTCTGCCTCCAGGAAAGCCGGGCTGTCGGCCGCAGTGCGTTGGCCGGGGCGACGATTTCCGGCCTGGCTTTCCAGACGAAGGTGATGATGGCAGCGGTCAGCAGGCCTTCGACAATGCCGATGGCGAGGTGGATGGCCTGCATGAGCAGCAGGAAGGGCCCGGCGGGCAGTTCCGTCCGGCCGGAGAGCAGCGTTTCGGCGACGACGCCAAACGATCCCAGCTGCAGGGCGGCGATGGACGCAGCAAGCGAGGCCACAAAGATGCGCCGGCTGTCCGGCCGCGATCCGATGATCGGGCGGTAGAGCAGGGGATAGGCGACAAAGCAGGAAAAGAAGGCCAGATTGAAGACATTGCAGCCGAAGGCCAGCAGGCCGCCGTCGCCAAAGAACAGGGCCTGGATCAGCAGGACCGATGCCATGGTGAGAAAGCCGCCCTGCGGTCCAAGCAGGACCGCGAGCAGCAGGCCGCCGGCGAAATGGCCACTGGATCCCGTGGCTGGAATGGTGAAGTTGATCATCTGGGCAGCAAAGACAAAGGCGCCCATGACGCCCATGAGCGGCACCCGTGAATCGTCGGGCCGCTCCTGGATTTTCCTGACCGAATGGGCTGTAAGGCTGGCGGTCGCTGCCAGCATGGCACCGCCGACCAGCGGCGAGACCAGGGCATCTGCCATGTGCATCGTCAATCGCTCCGATTTCCAAAAATAAGAAACACCCGTGCAGGGCAGTTGACACTCGACCCTTCATGGGTGCCATATAATGGAAAGGAACATGACAAGTGCCGGAAAGCCTTCATGGCTTCAGTTCATCATTATTTTGCCCAAGGACGGCCGAAATGTCAACTTGCTGACAGCTGAAGAGGTGATCTGATGGACAAGGCGCCTGAACAGAACACGGCACTGGCAAAGACGGAGCAGCCGCCGGCGGAAAAGCCGCTGCCGGA
>CAYOHO010000073.1:0-1953 GCA_964403755.1 uncultured Oscillospiraceae bacterium | reverse complement strand
CGGAAAAGCCGCTGGCCGAAATTGTCCGCGTCTTCCTGCGCCTGGGCTTCTTCGCCTTTGGCGGCCCGGCCGCGCACATCGCCATGATGGAGGACGAGGTCGTCACCCGGCGCCGCTGGCTGAAGAAGGAAGCCTTCATCGACCTGCTTGGCTTTGCGAATCTCATCCCCGGCCCCAACTCGACCGAGACAGCCATCCTGCTGGGATACCTGCGCGGCGGGCGGCCCGGCCTGTTCCTGGCCGGCGCCTGCTTCATCCTGCCGGCCATGCTGATCGTGCTGGCCTTTGCCATGCTCTACCAGGCCTACGGCGCCCTGCCGGCCGTCGGCAGCATCCTGGCCGGCATCAAGCCGGTCGTCATTGCGGTCGTGGCCCAGGCGCTCTACCGGCTGGGGCTGAGCATCCTGCGCAAGGCGGACGCTGCCATCATCGCCGTCGCCGTCCTGGCGGCCTCGCTGCTCGGCATCCGCGAAATCCCGCTGCTGCTGTCGGCAGGCGCCGCCATGCTCGGCTTCCGCCTGCTGTGGAACCCTGCGTCCGGCGGTCCTGGCAGCACCGGCCCTGGCAGCACGGGCAGCTCCAGCCGTGCCGGCCGCGGGCCCCGTCTCCATGCCGTCGCCCCCATGTCAGTTGGCCTGATCTTCCTGGTCTTCCTCAAGATCGGCTCGGTGCTCTACGGCAGCGGCTACGTGCTGCTGGCATTCCTGAAGACCGAATTCATCGAACGCTATGGTGTGCTCACCAGCCAGCAGCTGATCGACGCCGTTGCCGTCGGCCAGTTCACCCCCGGGCCGGTGTTCACGACCGCCACCTTCATCGGCTACCTGCTCCATGGCATACCCGGCGCCATCGCAGCCACCGTCGGCATCTTCCTGCCGGCCTTCCTGCTGGTCCTGTTCCTGCGCCCGCTGCTGGACCGGATGCGGGCGTCGAAGGTCCTGTCGCATGTGCTCGACGGCGTGAATGCGGCCGCCATCGCCCTGATGGCCGGCGTGACGCTCGAGCTCGGCCGGGCGGCCCTGGTTTCCCTGCCAGCCGTGCTGATCTTCCTGATCAGTGCCGTCCTGCTTGTCCGCTTCAAGGTCAACTCGACCTGGCTGATCATCGGCGGCGGCATCGTTGGGGTTCTGCTGACCATCTGACGCCCGCCGGTTCTGACCCCTGCCCAGGCCTGACGCCCACCGGCTCTGCAGCCCGGCCGCCTGTGGATCAGGGCATTCAGCCGTCTCAAAGGCCCCCGCACCCGCGCATCGTCTGGACTGGCGGCCCGCAAATTGCGTATAATTGACTTCTGGAACATTTATTGACGGAGGAAGAACATGACATACCTTGGAGAATCAATCCCCAAGCTCGGCTTCGGCCTGATGCGCCTGCCCATGACCGGCAGCGACGTCGACCTGCCTCAGACCATCGAGATGGTCGACGCCTTCATGGCCGCCGGCTTTACCTATTTTGACACAGCTTTCGGCTATATCGGCGGCAAGTCCGAGACGGCCGTCAAGGCAGCGCTGGTTGACCGCTATCCGCGCGACCGCTTCCAGTTGGCAACCAAGCTGCCGGCCTGGGATGCGACCAGCACCGAGCAGGCGCAGCGCATGTTCTGGACATCCCTGGCGCGAACCGGCGCCGGCTATTTTGACTTCTATCTCCTGCACAACATCGGTGATGCCCGCACCTCAACCTTCGAGCGCTTCGGCATCTGGGACTTCGTCATGGAGCAGAAGCGGGCCGGCCTGATCCGCCATGTCGGCTTCTCCTTCCACGACAAGGCGGAGCGGCTGGACGAGATCCTGACCCTGCATCCGGAGATGGAGTTTGTCCAGCTCCAGATCAACTATGCCGACTGGGACAGCCCCGCCATCGAGTCGCGCAAATGCTACGAAGTGGCCTGCCGTCATGGCAAGCCCGTCATCATCATGGAGCCGGTCAAGGGCGGCAGCCTGGCAAACCTGC
>CAYOHO010000072.1:0-8208 GCA_964403755.1 uncultured Oscillospiraceae bacterium | reverse complement strand
GGTCATGATGCCCTTGCGGTCGGTGGCGCCCTTCTTCAGGGCCTCGATCACGATGTTGGCGGCGTCATAGACATAGGCGGCGTAGGTGCCGGGCTCTTCCTTGTAGGCGGCCTTGTAGGCGGCGATGAAGTCCTGGGTCTCCTTGCTGGTGCTGGAGGAATGGAAGAAGGCGGTGGTCATGATGCCTTCGACCGCGTCGCCGCCGAGCTGGATCAGGGCGTCGGAGTAGATACCGTCAACACCCATGATCGGGGCCTTATAGCCGGAGCGCTGCATCTGCTTGGCGATCAGGGCGGTTTCGTTGTAGAGGCCGCCGATCATGATGACATCGGGCTTGGCGTTCTTGACCTTGGTGACGATGGAGCTGAAGTCCTTGGTCTGGCCGAGGACGTAGGCTTCCTTGGCGACGATGCTGACGCCCAGGGCGGTTGCCTGCTCCTCGGCGATCTTCAGGAAGCCCTGGCCATAGTCGGTGTTCTCGTAGATGACGGCGATGCTCTTGTAGCCTTCATCCTTGGCGGCCCATTCCATCAGGTACTTGCCCTGGACGGCATCGGTCGTGATGGTGCGGAAGGTGTACGGGCCCGCTGCGGAGACGGCCGGG
The DNA here is from genome assembly GCA_964403755.1 of uncultured Oscillospiraceae bacterium. Taxonomy (GTDB): domain Bacteria; phylum Bacillota; class Clostridia; order Saccharofermentanales; family UBA5734; genus JAXGXQ01. The sequence continues at coordinate 7,604 of CAYOHO010000072.1, read as the reverse complement.
GAGCTGGAGCCGCCGGAGATCTCGACGAGCTCGGCCTTGTTGTAGATCGGGGCGCCGGCCAGGGTGCAGGAGCTGTTGTAGTGGCCGAGAACCGCGAGGATGCTCTTGTCGGAGGCGAACTTGTTGGCGATGGAGGCGGCTTCCTTCGGGTCGGACTTGTCGTCCTCGAAGGCGATCTCGAGCTTCTTGCCGTTGATGCCGCCAGCCTTGTTGACCAGGTCGATCGCGAGCTGTGCGCCCTTCTTCATGGAATCGCCGTCCTGGGCGCTGGCGCCGGTCAGGGGAGCGGCAAAGCCGAGCTTGAGCGAACCGGTGGCGGCAGCCGTGGTCGCAGCGGCGGTGGTGGCAGCCGAGCTGCCGGCAGCGGTGGTGGCCGCGGCGCTGCTGGCGGCCTTTGTGGCAGTGGTCGTCGCTGCCGTGGTGGCCGCAGAGCCACAGGCGGAGAGCAGCAGGGTGGCCATCAGGGCAAAGGCCAGGATCAATGCAGTCTTGCGTTTCAGGTTCATCTGGGAGCCTCCTCGATTCGCTCAAATCCGGTGCTTGACTGTCGACGCATTTGACATTGTCAAATCAAATATGATAATGTCACTTGTGGATGAGGAAACATTAGCACAGGGCTTGGCGTGCGTCAAGGGTCAGGCCCGGCAGTTGAGCCATAAACTGCAGTATTGGCGTCATCAACTTGCACAAATCAAGTCGAATGAACGCGCCAGGCCGGACATTCGCCGCCATCATCCGGATTGACTGCAAGTATCTGATGTCCAGGAGGCATGCGTGAAGGAAAAAGGTTCGCACTTGATCCAGTCCATCGAGCGGGCGATGAAAATCGTCGACTGCTTTGATGAGATCCATACCGAGCGCTCGCTCAAGGAGATCAGCGAGCAGGTCGGACTGAATGTCAGCACGGTGCACGGCATCCTGAACACCCTGCTGGCTTACGGCTATATCGACAAGAACAGCGAGACGTCGCACTACCGCCTGGGCCTCAAGTTCCTGATCAAGGCCAACCTTGTCTCGGACAGCCTGAACCTCAAGGACATCGGCCACCCCTACACAAAGGCCCTCACGGACAAGTACCAGGAGACCAGCAACCTCTGCCTGTACACGAACGGGGAGATCTACTGCATCGACACGGTCTGGTCGCCGCTCAGCTATCTGATCGTCAGCTCGCGCGTCGGCTACGGCCTGCCGATCCATTCCACGGCATCGGGCAAGCTTCTGCTGGCCAACCTGCCGGAAGATGAGCTGATGCACCTGCTGGAGCATCATGCCCTGGCCAAGCTCTCCGCCAATACGATCACGGACCGCAGCCAGCTGCTGGCGGCGCTGAAGCAGATCCGGGCCCAGGACTACTCGACCGAAAATGAGGAGGTCGAGCCCGGCGTCTACAGCATCGCCTCGCCGATCCGCGACCACCGTGCCCGTGTCTTCGGCACCATCAGCATCTCCGGCCCGGTCTACCGCGTCCGCGAACGCGAGCAGGCGATCCGCGAGGACCTGGCTGCCGCCGCCCTCGCCATCTCGCGTGCCTTCGGCTACCAGCCGGAAGCCTGAACTGCCCCTCGAACCGATCGCCCGAACCGCTTGTCAGAACCGTTCACCAGTACCGCCCATGGCGGCCAGCCTTGCCCAGGCGGCCGCCTTTTTCGCGCCCTTCGGTCTTGCGGATGGTGAATGCCGGCTTTCTACGACCGTAGCGAGCCGGGCGATCGGTTCTCAAGTTGCCTGTTGACAGCATATATTGTTCGGCGTATAGTATAGACATGAGGGATAGGAGGGGTGGCATGGACGTCCAGATGAAACGCGGTATCCTTGACGGGCTGGTCCTGGCAACGCTCAGCCGCAGCGACACCTACGGCTACGAGCTCACGGAGCAGGTCAGCCAGTCGCTCGACATCGCCGAAATGACGCTCTATCCGGTGCTGCGCCGGCTCGAAGCCCAGGGGTTCCTGTCGACCTATTCGCAGGAATACAGCGGCCGGCTGCGCAAGTACTACCAGATCACGCCCGCCGGGCGCGAGCGGCTGCAGGAGATCACGGCTGAACTGCGCGAGCTGCGCCAGCTGATTGACACCATCATCGGGGAGGAAAAACCATGAGCCAGCTCGATTCGTTCCTGGAAGACCTGCGCCGCGCCCTGTCCGCGCTGCCCCGCGGTGTCGCCGACGGCGCCATCCAGTACTACACGGAGTACTTCGCCGATGCCCGCCAGGCCGGCGTTCCCGAGGAGGAGATCCTGCGCCGCACCGGCAGTGTCGAGCAGGTGGCCGCCGCCATCACCGATGACGCCGCCATCACGGCCGCCGAGAACCGCCCCGGCCCGCGCAGCCTGCTGCGCACCTCGCGGCGCCTGCTCGGCCGGGATGCGCGCCAGGCCCGCTCGCACCGCCTGGTCGGCGTCGGCCGGGCCGCACGCGGCACCTCGCTGGCCTTCGTGTCGCTGTTCCCCCTTGCCGCAGCCATTCTCCTTTATATCACCGCCTTCGCCCTGCTGGCCGGGACCGCGGCTGTCGCCATCGCCCTGGCCGTCAGCCTGGCCAGCCACCCCGCCCTGGCCGCCAATGACCGGCTGGCCCAGATCGGCCTGATCGCCGGTCTCGCCGCCCTCGGCCTGATCCTGACCCTGTTGGTCTACCGGGCCGGCCATGCCTTCGGCCGGATGACCCTGGCCCTCTTCCGGCGCATCGCCGCCCGGCCGGAACCGGCAGCCCGCGCGGCAGCCGCAGGCGCCACCGATGCCTCCACCACCGGCGCCAATGCCGCCGACGTCGTCAACACCGCTGCCGCCTCTGCCGGCATGGATGACCGGGCCAGCGCCGCTGGCTCCGCGGGGGCCGCCTCCTCCGTCGGCAAGGCATCGAAGTTAAAGCCCGTACTGGCACCGACCGTGGACGCTCCGCGCCCGCGCCAGCACCGCCGGGCTCTGTGGCGGGTCGCCTTCGCATTGCTGCTGGTCATTGCTACCGCCGGCTTCACCACCGCCACCGTCTTTGGCCTGCCCCAGGCGTACGTCCGGCTCTGGAACAGCCAGACGCCAGCCGGCATCGAGCCTGTCTTCCAGGGCGTATCCGACCAGGCGGTTCGCCAGCTCACCATCGTTACCCTGAACTCGAATATCGTGGTGCAGCCGTCCAGCTCGCGCTATATCACCTACAGCTACGAGCAGCCGCCCTATTTCCAGATCGAGCGCACCATCACCGACGGCTCGGTCGTCCTCACTGAGAAGAGCAATGGCCGCCTGCCCCTGATCGACGTGCTCGCCGCCCATGAGGGCATGACCACTCTGACCGTCCAGGTACCGGTCGATCCCAACCTGGAGCTGACCATCCGCACCGCCGGCGGGCGCGTCGACATCCAGGTCCCCAGCCGCACGCTCAAGGTCCGCACCGGCAGCGGCAGTCTCAACCTGCACGGGCGGGTGCCTGGCCCGGGTGATGAGGTCATCAGCGGCGGCCAAGTTCTTTATAAGTAACGCCAGGAAGTCCGATTACAGACGGTTCTGACCGATTCTGACCGACTCTGGCCGGCCATGGCCAATGGATTCAGACAGGTCCGGCCACTGGATTCTGGCCAGCTCCGGCCAGCGTAAGCACAGAAGCCCGCAAGAGGCCCGTTTTCACCTGCAACCAAAGGCGCAGTTCTCACGCTCGACCGGATAACCATCCCGCGATTCATCAAAAACAACCGTCCCGCGATCCTTCCAAAATGATCGTCCCGCGATCCATCCGCATCACCCTCTGCAGGGCTGGCAGCGCCAGCCTGCGCGGAGCGCGCCGTTCACCGCCTGAAAAGGCTCCCCAAGCGTTTCCCTGCCGGGCAGGGAGGAGGCAGACCATGACCCAGACAGTCATTCCGACCCTATTGCCGACAGCTGAACCGTCCCTGCCGGACCGGACGGCCGCCCGCACCATCCTCATCACCGGTGCGACGTCCGGCATCGGGCTGGCGGCCGCCGAAGAGCTCGCCGCCCGCGGCTGGCAGATCCTCGGGGTCGGCCGCAGCCCCGAGCGCTGCCGCCAGGCGGATGCCGCCATCCGCGGCGGCTGCCCCGAGGCGCGCCTCGCCTGGCTCTGCGCCGACCTGGCGACCCAGGCCGACGTCAGGCGCCTGGCCAGTGAAGCCAGTGCCTGGCTGGCAGCCGCGGGACTGCCGCTCGATGTTCTGCTCAATTGCGCCGCAACCGTGCGCAGCTGGTATACGGCGACGCCCGATGGCTACGAGATGCAGTCCGCCGTCAACCATCTTGCCGGCTACCTGCTCGCCCGGCTGCTGCAGCCGCAGCTGGCCGCCAGCCCGCTGGCCCGGGTGCTGACCGTCTCGTCCGCCTCCCACAAGGGCGTGCAGATCCGCTGGGGCGACATCATGAACCGGCGCCGCTACAGCTGCCTGCGCGCCTACCAGCAAAGCAAGCTCTGCAATGTCCTGTTCACCCGCGAGTTCAATCGCCGCGCCGCCAATAGCCAGCCCGACGCCTCCTGCGACCCGGTCGCCCCTGACGGGACGCCTGTCCGCGCCATCGCCGTCGATCCCGGCCTGGTCCGCACCGAAATCGGCAGCAAATGGACCGGCGGCCTGATTGCCCGCTTCTGGAATCAGCGCCGCCGCCACGGAATCTCCGCCTGGCAGGCCGCCGCCGGGATCGTCTGGCTCTGCAAGCAGGCGCCGGACTGGCAGCCGGCGGACGACTACTACCAAAACTGCGAACCGGCTGCGACCAGCCGCGCTGCCCGTGACCCGGACGCCGCCGCGCGCCTCTGGGAACTGTCCGCCCGGCTTTGCGGCCTGGAGCCCGATTCGCCGGCGCAGGCTGAACCGGCCGGCGCGACTGGCCGTCCGGCGGCTATACCGGCCGTCATGGCCGAAGGGAGCGTGAACGCATGAAACCGCGCGCACTGATCACCGGCGCCACCGGCGGCCTGGGCAAGGCCTTCGCCCTCGAATGTGCCGCCCGCGGCTACGACCTGTTCCTCACCGACCTCGACGCCGGGGCCCTGGCGATGCTGGCCACCGGCATCTCGCGCCAGTACGGCGTCGCGGTCGATGCCACCGTCTGCGACCTGGCCGATCCGGCTGCCATCGCCGGCCTCTGGACCGGCATCGACGGCCAGGGGATCCAGTTCAGCCTGCTGGTGAATGTTGCCGGCCTCGACTACGAGGGCGAGTTCTGCACCATCGAAGCGCCCCGACTCAACCATATCGTGCGCCTCAACATCGAGTCGGTCATTGCCATGACCCGGTCGGTGCTGGCCAGCCGCCAGCCGGACGCCACGCTGCACATCATCAATGTATCCAGCCTCGCCGCCTTCAACCCGATGCCGGTCAAGGCGGTCTACGCCGCCTCGAAGCGCTTCCTGCTCGACTTGTCGCTGGCGCTCGACCGCGAGCTGGCCAGCCAGAATGTCCGCGTGACCGCCCTCTGCCCGGCCGGGATGCCGACCAACGACGTCTGCATCCGCGGCATCAGCGCCCAGGGCTGGGCCGGACGCATCACCACCGTCAATGTCGGCACCGTCACCCACCGCTGCCTGTCGCGCGCCCTTGCCGGCCGCCGCGTCTACATTCCCGGTGCCATCAACCAGGCTGTCCGCCTGCTCAGCGGTCTCCTCCCGCGCCGCGCCGTGACCGGCCTGATCTACCGCCGCTGGTGCCGCGCCTGATGAACCGGAATTGACGGCGGAAGCGGAGCCCGCGGTCGCAGCGGAATCACCGGCGGCAGCGGCTTGCCTGCAGGCGATTGACACCGGCCGCGCCGGACGATATGTTCGATACAGCAGCCCGGAAAGCCAGGGGGAGGACCGCATCATGGAGCAGCACATTGGTCTGGATTTCGCCTTCACCGTCACCATCGAAACGCTGGCCCGCCGCCTGCGTCTGGAAAACGACCCCGCGGACGAGGATTTCCAGCGCGCCTCGGAAATGCTGGCGGAGGCACTGGCCTGCGCCCGGCCCAAGTTTGCCTATGCCGTCGCCGCCATCACGGAGAAGGGTGACGGCTATGTCATCGTCGAGGGCCATCGGCTGGATTCGCCGCTCGTGCGCCGCAACCTCGATCAGGTCCACCGCATTGTCCCCTATGTCGCAACCTGCGGAACGGAAGCTGAGGACTGGTCGCGCCGGTATACCGACATGCTCGAGAACTATTGGGCGGACCAGATCAAGAACCTCATCCTGATCGAGGCGGTCGCGGAATTGCGCCGGACCGTCCAGCGCCGCTATTTCCCAGACAGCCGGCTGGCAGGAGACCATCCTGCCGATCATCCTGCCGAATATGCGGACGGTCAGCCGGCCGCGAGTCCCGACGAACACGCCGTTGCCGGCTCCGGCAGTCAACCCGCCGCCCGTTCCGGCGACATGGCCAAGATGAGCCCGGGCTCGCTGCCGGAATGGCCCGTAAGCCAGCAGCCGGCGCTCTTTGCCCTGCTCGATGGCCTGCCGGAGGCGATCGGTGTCCGCCTGACCGATTCCTGCCTCATGCTGCCGTCCAAATCGGTTTCGGGCTTTTTCTTCTCCAGTGAAACCAGCTTCGTCAACTGCCGCTTCTGTCCGATCCTCGACTGCCCGAACCGCAGCGCCCGCTTCCAGGCGGAGATACGGCCCTGACGGCCGATTTTGATGGATGAAATATGCCAGAATCTGGCTCATAATGATGATATTAAGCGTGGGCGACTGCACGTGTAATATCTGAAGCCGATTTGTCAAACTGGATAATGGCAAGCCGCGGCAGATTGGACATAAACCGATGATCAACAATCATTCGAAGTCTGACCTGCGGCCCTCAATTGTCCCAGATCCTTCTCCCGTCCCCTCGCCCTTCCGCAGGGATAATGGTTCGCCCCGCCCACCAGCAACATTCGCCATCGCATCAGGAGGATACACCATGAGCAGGAACCCCGCCGACATCCGCATCGATATCGAGACCGGCAAGACTGCCATCGGCATTGAGCTCGGCTCGACCCGCATCAAGTCGGTGCTCATCGGCGCCGATTTCGAACCGGTCGCCTCAGGCAGCTTCGACTGGGAGAACAGTTTCGAGGACGGCGTCTGGACCTATAGCCTGGCGGCGGTCCGCAAGGGCCTGCAGGCCAGCTTCGCCGCGCTGGCCGCCCAGGTGGCGGAGCGCTTCGGGACGCCGCTGCGTACGGCCGGGGCGATCGGCATCAGCGGCATGATGCACGGCTATCTGGCCTTCGGCTGTGATGACAGCCTGCTCGTCCCGTTCCGGACCTGGCGCAACAACATCACCGGTCCCGCCTCGGAGGCCCTGACCGCCCTCTTCGACTACCCCGTGCCGCAGCGCTGGAGCGTCGCGCACCTCTATCAGGCCATCCTCAACGGCGAAGCGCATGTCCAGGCCGTCGACCACCTCACGACCCTGGCCGGGTACGTCCACTGGCAGCTGACCGGCCAAAAGGTGCTCGGCATTGGCGAGGCCTCCGGCATGTTTCCGATTGACGCGGCCGCCGGCACATTTGATGCGCGCATGCTGGCGTCGTTTGATCATCAGGTCGCAGGACGCGCCCTGCCCTGGAAGCTGGCGCAGATCCTGCCCGCCGTCGTCCGGGCTGGCGCGCCGGCCGGCGCGCTGACGGCCGCCGGCGCCCTGC
>CAYOHO010000071.1:0-8221 GCA_964403755.1 uncultured Oscillospiraceae bacterium | reverse complement strand
AGGCCGCGCAGCATCGAGACCGGTACGTTCTCGACGACACCGCCATCGATGAAGCGCTGGCTGCCTATGCGCACGACCTGAAGGCCGGGAAAGCCGGCGCTGGCCAGGAGATAGTCCACCAGGAGGCCTTCCGGGATCTGCCCGATCCAGAGCGGCACAGGCGTCAGGCGGGGCAGGCGGGCGGTCATCAGTCCGTAGCGGACGCTGCTGGCGCGGACGGCTGGCTCCGAGATATAGCGGCCGAGCAGGGCACGCAGCGGCTGCGTGTCGAGGCCGCCATGGCGCAGGATTTCGTGGCCGACGAGACCGGCATTCTCAAGGCTCAGGAGGTCGTCCGACTTTAGCGTCCGGTTCTCGGAGAATGCCAGGCACTGGCTGATCTCCAGGTTCTCCCACATGTCCACGGCACCGTCGAAATCACCGCAGGCGACAAACGCGGCATTGATCGCGCCGATCGATGTGCCGGCCACGGCGTCGAACGTCAGGTCCAGCTCGCGGAACGCCTGCCAGACACCGATCTCGTAGGCGCCCTTCGAGCCGCCGCCGCCCAGGGCCAGTCCCTGTCCCATCCCCATATGCCACGCTCCTTCACCGGTGCGCATCCGCATCCGAATCTGCCGCTGTCCGTCCCACGCGCACGTTCATGGGTCCTTCACGGACAGTTTACTTTGCATTCGCATTATAGTATAAATTCACCTGTATGCCACCTGCAACATCCGACCGCATAGGTAAATAGAGGACCCGTTCCGACGTGCCTGTCAAGGTGCGGCGACTGGACCGGGACGGCATCCAGAGGTAGACCATGAGCGAACAGACCATCTTCATCTTCAACCTCATCGGCGGCACCGCCCTTCTGATGTACGGCGTCGACAAGCTCGGCGACGGCCTGGAGAAGGCAGCCGGCAATGTCATGAAGAAGATCCTTTCCGTCCTGACTGGCAACCTGATGAGCGCCTTCTTCGTCGGCACCATCCTGACCGCGATCGTCCAGAGCAGCACAGCCATCACGGTGCTCACCGTCGGTTTCGTCAACTCGGGACTGATGTCGCTATCCCAGGCGATCGGCATCATCTACGGCGCCAACATCGGCACGACGATCACGGCCCAGATCTTCGCCGCCAGCTACTCGTTCAAGCTCACCGCCTATGCCCTGCCGATCCTCGGCATCGGCTTCGCGATCGACTACTTTGCCAAGAAGCCATCGGTCAAGAGCGCCGGCTCCGCCCTCATGGGCTTCGGCATGATGTTCCAGGGCCTGGCGCTGCTCAACAGCGGCAAGGACTTCCTCTCGCACAGCACAACCGTCAAGTACTTCTTTGACAGCTACGCCACCATCCCGGTGGTCGGCATCCTGCTCGGCATCATCGTCACCGCCCTGATCCACAGCAGCAGCGCCACCGTCGCGCTGGTCATGGTCCTCGGCCAGGCCGGCCTGCTCGGCTCGAACCCGACCATGGCGCTCACGACTGCCATCTGCATCATGCTCGGCGACAACATCGGCACGTGCGTCACGGCCCAGCTGGCCAGCCTCAAAGCCAACGTCAACGCCCGCCGGACCGCCTGGGCGCATACGCTGTACAACGTCATCGGCGTGCTGGCCGCCTGGGTCACCCTGCCTCTTTTCGTCAAGCTGATCCAGGCGTTCACGTCGCTCCTGATGAACACGACGGACCTCAACGTCCAGATCGCCAACTCGCATACGGTCTTCAATGTCCTCTCCGCCGTGATCTTCCTGCCGTTCACGAAGATCTACGTTCGCTTCCTCGAGACCATCATCCGTGAGCGCAAGAAGGAAACCGGTGCGCCGGTCTACCTTGACCGCCTGCTCCTCGACACGCCGGTCGCCGCCTTCAAGGCTACGCTCCAGCAGATCATCGCCGGCATCCAGCTTTCCCGCGGCATGGTCGACACCATCTTCCAGTCGATCGAAGAGCGCGATGACGCCGTGCTGGCATCAATCGAGACAGATGAGGATCAGGTGAACCGGATCCAGAAGGAGACGATCCAGTACACGGTCGACCTCTCGCGCCAGACGCTCAACCAGAAGATGTCGCAGCTGGTCCCCGTCATGATCAACAGCGTCAACAACATCGAGCGCATCGGCGACCATACGGTTAACCTCGCCGCCCTCTCACGGGCCTTCATCGACAACAAGCTCCACTTCAGCGACCAGGCGCTCACCGACCTGCGCAATGTGCACGGGCTGATCAGCCAGATGTTCGACGCCACGATCCGCAGCCTGCAGGAAGACGATGCCGCCTCCGCCTACGAGGCCATCCAGCTTGAGGGCAAGGTCGACGAGTTCTGCCGCCAGGTCCAGGCCGAGCACATCCAGCGGCTCGAGGGCGGCAACTGCACCATCGAGGGCGGCGTCGTGTTCCTCGACATCATCAGCTACCTCGAGCGTGTCGCCGACCACATCATGAAGGTGGCCCAGCTGCGTGTCAGCTCGGTCCAGAGCTTCACCTGAGGCCATGGCCGCACCTGCCGCCGCTGCCCCAGCCGGAGCCATGGCCCAAGCCAGCCCGCCCGTCCAGCCCGAGTCATCCAGCACCTCGACCGCCGCTGCGGTCGAGGTGCTTTGCATTGGCCATGCCTGTCTCGACCTGATTGTCCCGGTTCCCTACTTCCCGGCCGAGAACGGAACGCTGGCGGTCTACGCCCTCACGGAGTGGGGGGGCGGCCCCGCCGCCAACGCCGCCTGGCTGCTCGCATCCTGGGGCGTGCCGACGGCCTTCGCCGGCCTGATTGGCGACGACAGCCAGGGACGCCGTGTCGCCGAGGAGCTCCACGGCGCCGGCGCCGACATCTCGCTGCTCGAGCAGCGTCCCGGCAGCGTCACGCCACTGTCCATCGTCATCGTCAACACTGCCAACGGCAGCCGGACCATCATCAACCGCAAGCCGGCGCAGGCTTTTCTGGCGTCCGGCCACCTCGATGCGGCCCGATGGGTGCCGCGCGTGCTCCTCTTCGATGGCCATGAGCCGACGGCTTCCCTGGAGGCGATCGCCCGCTTTCCGCAGGCGCGGACCGTCCTCGATGCCGGTTCTCTGCGCGAAGGCACGCGCCTGCTGGCCAGCCGGGTCGATTGTCTGGTCGCCTCGGAACGCTTCGCCCGCTCACTATCCGGCGTGCCGGAGCTCGATACCCGCGAAAGCCGGGACCGTTGCCTGGCCGCGCTCCGCGCCGTCAATCCGCGAGGCGAGCTTGTGGTCACCCTCGGCGAACGGGGCCTGATCCACGACAGCGGCGGCCGGACCGTCCACCTGCCGGCCTATGCCGTCCAGGCCGTCGACACCACGGCGGCGGGCGATATTTTCCATGGCGCCTTTGTCTACGGACTGCTCCAGGGCTGGCCGCTGGCTGACATCCTCCGCTTTTCCGCCTGGACAGCCGCCCTGTCGGTCCAGGTCCGCGGCGGCCGTACGTCCGTGCCATCCCTGCCAGCCGCCCTCGCCGTTTTTGGAACCGATCGCCCGGATACCGTTTCTGGCGCTGATTGCCCGCAAACCCGATATGGAACCGATTGCCCGCAAACCCGATATGAAACCAGTCGCCCGGAAAAGGAGGCCAACCGATGAATATACAGATCTTCGCTAGCAAGAAGACCTTTGATACCCAGAAGGCGGAGCGCTGGTTCAAGGAACGCAACATCAAGTACCAGCTGGTCGACCTCACGCGCAAGGGCCTGAGCAAGGGCGAGCTGACGGCGCTCAAGCAGGCCGTGGGCCTGGATGCGCTGATTGACCGGGACGCGCCGGAATACGCGCGGCTCAACCTGGCCTGGCTCGGCCTGTCACCGGCAGCCGAGGCGCTGCTTCTCGAGCATCCAGCCCTGCTGCGCACCCCCATTGTCCGCAACGGCCGCCTGGCGACTGTCGGGTTCTGCCCCGACATCTGGAAGACCTGGTCCTGACGGCTTCTGCCCCGGCATCTGGAAGACCTGGTCCTGACGGCTTCTGCCCCGGCATCTGGAAGACCTGGTCCTGAGCCGCGGCGGACATCGCTGAATATGACCATATGGCGCGAAAATGTGCTATATTGGGCGAAGACGCAATCGAATCTCGCAAAGGAGGCGCGGGCCGCCGGCCATTTCCGCCGGCTTCGCGGCCCGTCCGAAGAAAATGGAAAAGCTGATCGAATACCTGCCTTTCCTCATCCCGCTTGTCGTGATCGAGCTGACACTCACCATCACCGCCCTGGTCCACATCCTGACCCACCGGAACTACCGCTTTGGCACCCGCGCCCTCTGGGTGGTCCTGTCGTTTGTCCAGATCATCGGGCCGATCATCTATTTCGTCTTTGGCCGCGGCGAGGATGAGGACAAGGACTGATGGACATCCTGCGCATCGAGAACCTGGAGAAAAGCTTCAACACGGTCAAGGTCATCGACGGTCTCTCATTCTCGGTTCCGGAGAATTCGGTCTTCGGCTTCATCGGCCAGAACGGCGCCGGCAAGACCACGACCATGAAGATGGCCCTGGGCCTGCTCAAGCCGGATGGCGGCCGCATCGAGGTCTGTGGCGAACCGGTCGAGTTCGGCCGGAACCGGACCAACCGGTACATCGGCTATCTGCCGGATGTGCCGGCCTTCTACGGCTACATGAAGCCGCGTGAATACCTGCGGCTTTGCGGCCAGGTGACCGGCATGCCGGAAGACCGCATCCGCCAGCGCAGCGCCGAGCTTCTGGCGCTCGTCGGCCTCGAGCGGGCCAACAAGCGGATCGGCGGCTTCTCGCGCGGCATGAAGCAGCGGCTCGGGTTCGCCCAGGCGCTGCTCAACGAGCCGCGGCTGCTGATCTGCGACGAGCCGACATCGGCGCTCGACCCGATCGGGCGCAAGGAAATCCTCGACATCATCCGCCAGATTCGCGGCAAGAGCACGGTCGTCTTCTCGACCCACATTCTCTCCGATGTCGAGCGCATCTGCGACCAGATCGCGGTCATTGACCATGGCCGCATCGTTCTGGCCGGCACCCTCTCGGAACTGAAGGCGCAGCACCGCCAGGACCGTCTCGCCATCGATTTTGCCACCGCCGATGAGGCAGCGCGCTTTCTGGCGCTGCCGGCTGTCCGCGCCCTGGCCGGGCAAACCGGCACCAGCCTGACGAAGCCGGAGGGCAGCGCCGCGAACGGTTCCGGCCTGGTCCTGCAGGCGCGCGACATCACCGGCGTGGCGGCTGCAGTCCTGCAGCTTCTGACCGAAAGCCAGCTGCTGCCTGTCCGCTTCGAGATCCTCGAGCCGACGATCGAAAGCCTGTTCCTGGAGGCCGTCCGATGAACGCCTATCTAGCCTTTGTCCGCAAGGAATTCACCGAGAGCCGCCGCACCTGGCGCCTCTTCCTGCTTCTGACCGTATTCCTGCTGTTCGGCATCATGAACCCGGTCATCGCCAAGATCACACCGGATCTGCTGCGCACCTTCATGCCGGAAGGGGTCACCATCAAGCTGCCGGAACCGTCCGCCATCGACTCCTGGGCCCAGTTCTTCAAGAACGTCTCGCAGACGGGGCTCATTGTCGTCGTCATCATCTTCAGCGGCATCATGGCGGCCGAGTTCAGCGGCGGCACCCTGATCAACCTCCTGACCAAGGGCCTGTCGCGCACCACGGTCGTCCTGGCCAAGCTGACGGCTGCCGTCAGCCTCTGGACGCTTGCCTATGCCCTCTGCTTTGCCGTCACCTGGGTCTATACACTCTGGTTCTGGCGTGACAGCGGATCGCTCGACCTGTTCCTGCCGGTCTTCGGGCTCTGGCTGTTCGGCGTGCTGCTGCTCGTCCTGCTCGTGCTGGGCGGTGTCCTGTTCATGAACACGATCGGCAGCCTGCTGCTGACCGGCGGCGTGGTGGTCATGCTGACGCTGCTGAACATCGCGCCCAGGCTCCAGAAATACAATCCGGCCACGCTCTCCGCCAGCAACACGGCCGTCGTCGCCGGCCAGCTGGCCAAGGCCGACTTCACGCCGGCCGTGATCGTCTGCCTCATCGCCATCGCAGCCCTGGCTGCCGCCGCTGTCGCCATCCTCAACCGGCGACAGCTCTAGCCAGCCCCCGATCCCTTCCGGAAACGGGACCAGCATTCACGGATGAAAGAGAGGCCCTGGCGATCTGATGGCTGCCAGGGCCTCCTTGCATTCTGCGATTCGATATTCCAGCGGCAAGCGGGCTGCGGCCGGCGCCAAGCGGCCGGCCTCTCCGGCGCCAAGCGGCTGGCCTGGCCGGCGTCAAGCGGCTGGCCTGGCCGGCGTCAAGCAGCGATCCTGGCCGGCGTCAAGCAGCGATCCTGGCCGGCGTCAGACGGCTGGCCTGGCCGGCATCAAGCAGCTGGCCTGGTACGCTGCTACGCGCCGGCCAGCTGACGGGCGAAGGCGGACGGACTGCTTTCATCGCCGCCCAGGCCCTCGCCGCGGGCAAAGCGCTCAAAGGCGGCTACGCCGACCTGCACCGGCCAGCCAGCCGTTTCCCGAGCCAGCCATGCCCCCACCGTCAGGGTATCATCCCGCAGATAGCGCTGCTCCAGCAGGGCAAAATCGGCAAAGTACTTCTCCAGTCGCCCGGAAGCGATGCGCGCCCGCACCGCAGCGGGCTTGCCGGCCAGCGACTCGTCGGCCGCAATGTCGGCTTCAATCCGATCCCTGATCGCAGCGATTTCCGCCGCCTCGAGACGGTCACGGCTCACCAGGCGAGGCGCCATGGCGGCGATCTGCAGCGTCAGCTCGCGGCCGAGCCGGCCGATGTCTTCGCGCCTGGCCGCGGCGTCTTCCGGGCTGCCGGCCGCGGACAGGCTGAGAATCACCCCGTAGCGGCCGTTCTGGTGCATGTAGGCAAACAGCCAGGGCCCCTCCAGGATGGCGAAGCGGCGGATGAGCACGTTCTCCCGGAAAGTCAGGACCATCCGCTGCAGCAGGTCGCCAACCGTCTGGCGGTTGGTCGCCGCGGCCACGCCCGCTTCCCGGGCCAGGCCGGCTGGAACGGCCGCTGGGTCGGAAGGGTCAGTGAGGCCTGCCGGGCCGGCTGAATCGGCCGCCGGGTCAGCGGGGCATGCCATGAGCGCTGCCAGATCAGCCGGACGATGGCGGGCAATGGCTTCGGCAATTCGGGCGGTGCCGGCCGCAAAGTCAGCGTGGCCGGACGCAAAGTCAGTCTCCGTGTTCACCTCAACCAGGGCGGCACGGCCATCCAGCACGCTGGCATGGGCGATGCCTTCCACCGCCACGCGCGTGGCTTTCCTGGCGGCGACCTCGAAGCCTTTTTCGCGCAGGGCAGCGATCGCCTGCTCCACATCACCGCCGGCAGCGGTCAGCGCCTGACGGCAATCCATCAGGCCGGCCCCCGTCTTCTCGCGCAGGAGCCGGATCGGCTCCAGATTCTGGCTGTTCTGGCAGTTCTGGCTGTTCATGTCTCTCTTCCCTTTCCGGACCGGCTGCGCTCCTGCTCCAGGACCGAGCGGGCCCATTCCGTTTCTGCCGCATAGAAGCGGTCGATATTGTCGTAGATGGCTGCCTCGACGAGGCGCCTGGCGGATAGGCCGCCGCTTTCGTTCAGGCGATCCGGGTCCGGGCGCCGGTCTCGGTCTTCCAGCCTGTCCAGGCGTCGCCGCTGTTCCCGGGCCATCCGGTGCTGGGCTTCAACTTCCGCCAGATACTGGCGCAGCAGCGGTTCCAGCCGGTCCGGATCCGTCCGTGCGGCCACGGCCAGCTGCACGAGAAAAGGCTTGCGAAGCTCCGGCAGTTCCGGCAGGGCTGCAGCCAGCCAGCTCGCCAGCGCCGACTCGCCAGCGGGCGTGAGCGAATAGACCTTCCGGGACGGTGCGCCTTCCCGGTGCACCGTCTCGCAAGCCACCAGGCCGCGTTCGTCCAGCTGCAGCAGGGCCCGATAGACCTGGTTGTTGTTGCCGGACCAGAGCATATAGGGCGAATCGACCATCAGCTTCTTCAGGTCGTAGCCGGACATGGGCCGACCCTTGAGCAGCCCCAGAATCGCATCTTCAATCTGCATCGCTTTCATCCTCCAGGTGACCATTCGGCCGATCAAGGTTATCACGACCATATGTTAATGGTAACATATGTACACACAAACATTCAACCCCTTGTCTTGATCAAGCGGCCATGGTCACTGGGATTGAATGCGGCTGGTGCTATTCCGCCTGAAATTCTGCCAGCCAATCAAGGCTGGCGCAGGTCAAGCGTCCGCCGGTTCAGTGGCGGCCGAGGCTTCCGGCGC
>CAYOHO010000070.1:0-8356 GCA_964403755.1 uncultured Oscillospiraceae bacterium | reverse complement strand
GGGCTTCTCAAGGCCACCGGCTCCTGATTCCTGGCGCGCAGCACGCATTTGCCGAGCCGGCTGTCCGGACTGCCCCGGCTGCACAGGAGCCTGTCCATCACTTTTGACAAGCCAGAATGTTTTCTGTATATAATTGTAAAAGGTTTGACTGCTCCCGGCCGGCAAGCAGGCCGGCCCGGCCCAAACCGCTCTGCATCCTGAGCGATGCTTCCACTGCCGCCTTTCCGGCCATGGCATCTGAGACCTGCGCACACTTGGATCGTGAGGAATAAACATCATGGGAAGAAAGCTGGTTATCGTCGAGTCGCCTGCAAAGGCGAAAACGATTGGCCGCTACCTTGGAAACAATTACCGGATCACCGCATCGGTTGGCCACATCCGTGACCTGCCATCCTCCACGCTGGGCGTCGATGTGGCCCATGGCTTCAAGCCACGCTACATCACGATGAAAGGCAAGGAGAAGGTCATCCACGAACTGAAGGACCTGGCCGAACAGAGCGAAGACATCCTGCTGGCAACCGACCCTGACCGCGAAGGCGAGGCAATCGCCTGGCACATCGCGCAGGTGCTTGGCCTGGATGTCCATGCGCCGATGCGCATCTCGTTCAACGAGATCACCGAGCCCGCCGTCAAGGCGGCCGTCCAGCACCCCCGGCCGATCGACCTCAACCTGGTCAATTCCCAGCAGGCCCGGCGCATCCTGGATCGGCTGGTCGGCTACGAACTGAGCCCCCTGCTCTGGAAGAAGATCCGCAAGGGCCTGTCGGCCGGCCGCGTGCAGTCGGTTGCCACCCGCATGGTCGTCGAGCGCGAACGCGAAATCGACGCCTTCAAGCCAGAGGAATACCACCTCCTGACCGCCCTGCTGAGCCGCGACGGCATTGTCGAGAATGCCTTCAAGTCCCGCTATTTCGGCGAACGCCAGGCAGCCCGCATCGAACGGCGCCGTCTGGCCAATTCAGCAGATGTCGAGGCGCTGCTGGCTGACCTTCAGGGGAAGCCCTTCACCGTTGCCACCGTTAAGCGCGGCACGCGCCAGAAGCAGCCGGGTGCCCCCTTCACGACCAGCACGCTGCAGCAGGATGCCTCACGGGTTCTCGGCTTCACCGCCAAACGCACCATGAGTGTCGCCCAGCAGCTCTATGAAGGCATCGAACTGCCCGGGCTGGGTGCGACAGCGCTTGTCACCTATATCCGCACCGACTCCGTGCGGGTATCCCAGGAGGCTGTGCAGGAATCCCGCGAATATATCCAGCAGCGCATTGGCGAAGAATACCTGCCGAAAACACCGCGCCAGTTCAAGAACCGCAATGCGGCCCAGGACGCTCATGAGGCAATCCGTCCGGCACATTTCAACCTGCCGCCAGACGAGGTCCGCGACCGGATTTCCAATGACCAGTACCGCCTGTACAAGCTGGTCTGGGACAAGTTCATGGCATCGCAGATGGCACCGGCCGCAATCGATACGCTGACGGTCGACATCCAGGCCGGAACGCATGTGTTCCGGACAACCGGCGAGACCATCCGGTTCCCGGGCTTTCTCGC
Source organism: uncultured Oscillospiraceae bacterium (assembly GCA_964403755.1). Lineage (GTDB taxonomy): Bacteria > Bacillota > Clostridia > Saccharofermentanales > UBA5734 > JAXGXQ01. The sequence goes on along the minus strand of CAYOHO010000070.1, from coordinate 6,811 downwards.
CCAGTACGGCATGCAGGCCGAAGTCCAGCCGGATCCGGTCGAGAAGAAGGATGAAGCCGGGGAAGATGAGGAGCCGACATCCGAGCGTCTGCCCGAACTGAACGAAGGTGACGTGCTGCATCTGCACCGCCTGATTCCGGAGCAGAAGTTCACGCAACCGCCGCCACGCTATACGGAGGCGTCGCTGATCAAGGCGCTGGAGGAGCAGGGCATCGGCCGGCCGTCGACGTATGCGCCCACCATCTCGACCATCCTGGAGCGCCAGTATGTCGAGAAGGACCGCAAGTACCTGATCCCGACCGAGCTGGGCAAGGTCGTCACCGGCATGCTCGAGGAGCACTTCGACAACATCGTCGACCTGAAGTTCACGGCCGAGATGGAGAAGGAACTGGACACGGTCGAATCTGGAGAGTGCGACTGGATTGCGCTCCTTCAGGGATTCTATCCGCCCTTTCACGAGCGGATCGAGAAGACGTCCGGACAGCAGGAGCGGATCAAGATCGCCGAAGTCAAGACTGGCGAGTCCTGTCCTGAGTGCAAAGAGGGCGAACTCCTCATCAAGGAAGGCAAGTTCGGCAAGTTCATCGCCTGCTCGCGCTATCCGGAATGCAAGTACACGAAAAACGTCGAACAGACAGTCAAGGGGCACTGTCCGCTCTGCGGTTCCGGCCTCGTCAAGCGGCGCTCGCGCAAATACGGCAAGGATTTCTTCACCTGCGACAAGCAGGGCAGCAATCCGGAGTGCCCGTTCATCAGCTGGGACTTGCCGATCGAAGGGAAGACCTGCGAGACCTGTGGTTCCTATATGGTCCTGAAGCGTTTCCGCGGTCGTGCCTATCCGCGCTGCGGCAACAAGGCCTGCCCGACAAACCAGCGCCAGGCTCGGGAAACCGACCGGGACGCAGGCAGCGATTCTGCAGAGCATTCCACTGACGAGGGCGTGGAATCCACGACAATGACGGTTGATCGTGTGGCCAGCCCCAAGGCTGAAACGGCTGCCCGCGTGAAGACGGAAAAGGCAGCCGGACCCAAGGCCGGCAAGGCTTCCGCTGCCAAGGCGGGAAAGGCAACTTCAGCCAAGGCAGGAAAGGCATCTGCGGCCAAGGCAGGAAAGGCGACTTCAGCCAAGACCGGCAAGGCAGCTGAAGCTGCAACGGGCAAGACTGCCGGCAAGAGGGCAGCTGAAAAATCGGCCAAGGCTGCGCCATCGCGGCGCCCGGCTGCCGGGAAGGCAGCGGTCAGCGCTGAAGACGGCAGTGAAGCCGATCGCGCCGATCATAATTCCTGACATGGAGCGCATCACCATCATTGGCGCCGGCCTGGCTGGCTGTGAAGCCGCATGGCAGGCGGCCCGCCGCGGGGTTCCGGTCCGTCTGGTCGACATGAAGCCCGGGCACCGCACGCCAGCCCACGGGCTGGACACCTATGCCGAGCTGGTCTGCAGCAACTCGCTCAAGGCAACCCGCCTCGAGACCGCATCCGGCCTGCTGAAGGCAGAACTGGGCCTGCTGGGTTCGCTCCTGCTCGCTGAAGCCGAGGCGATGGCATTGCCGGCCGGCGGAGCTCTGGCCGTCGATCGGGAGGAGTTTTCCCGACGGATCTCGGAGAAGCTGCGCAGTCATCCGCTGATTGAAATTGCCACAGCCGAAGTCACTGCCGTCCCGGATGAGCCGCTGGTGATCATCGCAACCGGGCCGCTGACTGGGGGCGACCTTTTCGCCGATATCCAGTCGCGCTTCGGGCTCGGTACGCTCCATTTCTTTGATGCCGCGGCGCCGATTGTCTACCTTGACTCAATCGACCAGTCCATCGCCTTCCGCCAGTCTCGCTACGACCGCGGCGGCGCCGACTACCTGAACTGCCCGATGGATGAAGCCGAGTACCGTCTTTTTCTGACAGAGCTGCTGGCCGCCGAAGTCGCGGAAGTCCATGGCTTCGACAAGGATGCAGTCTTCGAGGGCTGCATGCCGATTGAAACCATGGCTCGCCGGGGGGCGGACACCATCCGGTTCGGGCCGCTCAAGCCGGTCGGCCTGACCGATCCGCGCACCGGACGCCGTCCCTATGCCTGCGTACAGCTGCGGCAGGACAGCCGGGCCGGCGACCTGTACAACCTGGTTGGATTCCAGACGCGCCTGAAGTTCGGCGAGCAGAAGCGGGTCTTCCGCCTGATTCCAGGTCTCGGGCAGGCCGAATTTGCGCGTTTCGGCGTCATGCACCGGAACACGTTCCTGGATTCACCGCGGCTGCTGGCTGCTGACTATTCGGTGCGCCAGCGGCCCGGCCTCTTCTTTGCCGGACAGATGACCGGGGTCGAGGGCTATGTCGAATCGACCGCATCCGGCCTGATTGCCGGCCGGTCGGCGGCGCTGGCAGCTCTGGGGCGGACGCTGGAAGAGCGAATGGAAGCCGTTCCCGGCCGCTGCACAGTCACGGGCGCGCTGGCCCGCTATGTATCCGATCCGGCGGTCAAGGGCTTCCAGCCGATGAACGCAAACTTTGGCCTTCTGCCGCCGCTTGATCCGCCGGTGAGAAAAAAAGAGGCCCGCTGTCTGGCGACGTCGGAACGTTCACTCGCCGAGATGCGGGCCCTGGTGGAACAGTCGGAGACGCTTTTCAGCCGTTGAAGCGGGCGCTGAGCAGATCGTCCATGGAGTAGAGGCCGTTGCTGCGGCCGGCAATGAAACGGGCAGCGGCAATGGCACCCTGGGCAAACACGGCCCGTGACTGGGCGCTGTGCTTGAGTTCAATCACTTCGTCATTGCCGGCAAAGAGGACCGTGTGCTCGCCGACAATGGTGCCGCCGCGGATGGCGTGGATGCCGAGCTCGTTGGCAGCGCGCTTCTGGCGAACCGTGCTGCGGTCATGGACATAGGTCAGGGCATGACCGCCAAGCCGCTGGTTGATGGCGTCGGCCAGCATGAGGGCCGTGCCGGAGGGTGCGTCGATCTTCTGGTTGTGGTGCGCCTCGATGATCTCGATGTCGAACTGCGGGTAGAGCAGGGCGGCCGCATCGCGGGCCAGCTTGATCAGCAGGTTGATGCCGAGTGACATGTTGGCCGAACGGAAAAGGGCAATCTTCTTCGAGGAACGTGAGATAGCCTCGATCTGGGCCGGGGCAAGACCGGTTGTGCAGATCACGCCCGGCTTTCCGGTCCGCTCCAGCAGCTTGAGCAGCTTGTCGAGAACCAACGGATTTGAGAAGTCGATCAGGACATCAAACTCGACGTTGCAGTCAAGCGGATCGGCGAAGACCGGAAACGGAGCGGTGGCATCCGCCTTGATGTCGCTGCCGGCCACGATGCTGAGGCTTTTGTCCGCAGCGACGATGTCGGCAATGACCTTGCCCATGCGGCCAAGGCAGCCGCTGAGGAAGATGCGAAGGGGCTGGCCAGCCAGCGCCGTCATTTGTCGGCACCCAGCAGGCCGTACTGCTGAAGGACCGTTCGAAGCTTTGCCTCCTGGTCGGCAGAAAGCCCGCAGAGCGGCATGCGGCAGGGTCCGACTGCCATGCCCATGAGATTCATGGCAGCCTTGACCGGAATCGGGTTGACATCCATGAACATGGCTTTGATCAGCGGCACGAGGTAGACCTGCAGGCGTGTGGCTTCGCCGACATTGCCGTCAAGGAAGGCGCGTGCCATGTCATGGGTCATGCGGGGGATGATGTTGGCCATGACCGAGATGACGCCCCTGCCGCCGAGCGACATCAGGGGCAGCACCATGGCATCCTCGCCCGAATAGCGAACGAGATTGTCGCCGCAGAGGTTCGCGACTTCCGGCGCCTGCTCGATCTTGCACTCCTTGATGCCGGAAATGTTCGGCAGTTCGGAAAGGCGCTGGCAGGTTTCGGGATTGATGTTCATGCCGGTGCGCGAGGGCACATTATAGACGATGATCGGCAGGCTGACCGAGTCGGCGATGGCCTTGAAGTGCAGGAAGAGGCCGTTCTGCGATGTCTTGTTGTAGTAGGGGGTGACGTGCAGCAGTCCATCGGCGCCGATGCGCTGGCATTCCTGGGACAGGGCGATGGCATGGCGGGTGTCATTGCTTCCGGCGCCGGCGATGACCGGGATGCGGCCGCCGACAGCCTCGACGACGCAGCGGACGGCATCCAGATGCTCTTCGTCGGGCATGGTCGACGCTTCGCCAGTGGTGCCGGCGACAACGATGGCGTCTGTCTTCTCGCGAATGTGGAACTCACAGAGATCGGCCAGCTTGGCGAAATCGATCCCGGTATCGGTGAACGGTGTGACAATGGCTACACCTGAACCCTCAAAAATTGGTATTTTCATGAATCGGTCCTCCTTGAGACAGTCCGGTACTGGGATCGTCAATACAGTTCATATTAGCATTCCCTATACTTTTGCGTCAATTCTGGCTATAATGTCGCGTTATGATGATGACACACGACTTCCACTATGATCTGCCCGAGCGCCTGATCGCGCAGCATCCGGCCGACCGCCGCGACGCCTCGCGTCTGATGCTTCTGGACGGACGCACCGGCCATACTGGGCATTCCGTCTTCTCCAGCCTGCCCAGCCTGCTGGAGCCTGGCGACTGCCTGGTGATGAACAATACGCGCGTCATCCCGGCCCGGCTCATCGGCTGCCGCAGCGACACACGCACACCAGTCGAGGTCCTGCTGCTGCGCCGGGTCGAGGGCGACACCTGGGACGCGATCGTGCGTCCCGGCCGCCGCATCCGCAAGGGGCACCAGCTCGAGTTCATCCCCGGCCGGCTGACGGCCGAGGTCACCGATGTCCTATCCGATGGCAACCGCCTGGTCCGTTTCCAGTACAGCGGCACCTTCGAGACGGTTCTGTCCGAGGCCGGAACCCTGCCGCTGCCGCCCTACATCCATGAGCAGCTGACGGACCCGGAACGCTATCAGACCGTCTATGCGCGCATGGAAGGCTCCGCGGCCGCACCGACCGCCGGCCTGCACTTCACGCCGGAGCTGCTGGACAGCCTGCGCGCCCGCGGCATTACGACGGCTGAGCTGACGCTCCATGTCGGTCTCGGCACCTTCCGTCCGGTCAAGGCCGAGCGCATCGAGGAGCATCCGATGCATGCCGAGCACTTCTGCCTGCCGGCCGAAACGGTCGCTGCGATCGAACGGACCCGCGCGGCCGGCGGCCGGATCGTCTCCGTCGGCACAACGACGACACGCGTCCTGGAATCAGTCGCTGCCCGCTATGGAGCCCTGCGGCCGCTCTGCGGCTCGACCGACATCTTTATCTATCCTGGCTTCCAGTTCCGGGTCGTCGACCGGCTGATCACCAACTTCCATCTGCCGGAATCGACGCTGATCATGCTGGTCAGCGCCTTCGCCGGCCACGAGGCAGTGATGGCCGCCTATCGCGAGGCGGTCGCGGCCGAGTACCGGTTCTTCAGCTTCGGCGACGCGATGCTGCTGACCCGCCGTGAAATGCCTGAGCCCGGTGTGGCTCCGGCCAGCCGTGCATTCAACCTGACAGTGGAGGACGAGCCATGATCCAGCAGCCCGGCCCTGCCGAAGCCAACCTGACACCCGGCTCCTGTGCCGCCGGTCAAGCTGCCGCGAGCATTGCCGCCGCAGGCTGCGCCGCGTCTGGCACCGCAAGCGCCGCCGGCCGTCCGCCGGTCTGGTATGAGCCGCTGCATGTCTGCCGGCAGTCCGGCGCCCGCCTGGGCCGCGTCCATACGCCGCATGGAACGATCGACACGCCCCAGTTCATGCCGGTCGGCACCCAGGCGACCGTCAAGGGCATGGCGCCGGAAGAGCTCAAGGAAATCGGCGCCCAGATCATCCTCTCGAACACCTATCATCTCTGGATGCGGCCCGGCAGCGACATTGTGCGTGAAGCCGGCGGCCTGCACCGCTTCATGAACTGGGACCGCGCGATCCTCACCGACAGCGGCGGCTTCCAGGTGTTCAGCCTGTCCGATGCCCGCCACATCACCGAGGAGGGCGTCCACTTCAAGTCGCACATCGACGGCTCGCGCCACATCCTGACACCGGAGCAGTCCATCGCTGTCCAGAATGACCTGGGGAGCGACATCATCATGGCCTTTGACGAATGCATCCCCTATCCGGCGACGGAAGCCTACACACGGAGCTCGCTAGAACGAACGACCCGCTGGCTGGAACGCTGCATCCGCCAGCACGCGCGGCCGCACGACCAGGCCCTGTTCGGCATCATCCAGGGCGGCACGTTCCCGCACCTGCGAGAAGCCAGCGCCCGCGCCATCACCGCCTTTGACCTGCCGGGCTACGCCATCGGCGGCCTTTCGGTGGGCGAACCGGGCGAGGATATGTACCGCATGCTGGAGGCTACCGTCCCGCTGATGCCGGCAGGAAAGCCGCGCTACCTGATGGGCGTCGGCACCCCCGACTACCTGATTGAGGGCGCCATCCGCGGCATTGACCTGTTCGACTGCGTGCTGCCGACCCGGATCGGCCGCAATGGTACGGTGCTGACCTCACAGGGGCGGGTCATCGTGCGCGATGCCAAGTCGGCCCGCGACTTCCGTCCGCTGGACGAGAACTGTGACTGCTATGTCTGCCGCAACTATACGCGCGCCTATATCCGCCATCTGATCAAGGCTGACGAGATGCTTGGGCTGCGGCTGACCTCATGGCACAACATCCACTTCCTGATCAGCCTGATGCGGCAGGTCCGCCAGGCGATCGCCGAGGACCGGCTGCTGACATTCCGTGATGAATTTTTTGAAACCTATGGCTACAGCGGTCCCAAGGGCGGCTGAAGCAGGCCGGATTTGCACACCCATCAAAAATATTATGACCCAGCCTTCATTTCCAGGTCTG
>CAYOHO010000069.1:0-8384 GCA_964403755.1 uncultured Oscillospiraceae bacterium | reverse complement strand
TGGAACACGTCGTAGACGCGGATCTTGCGCTCGGGCAGTCCGAGGCGGCGGACCAGCCGGGCATAGGCAACGGCGCTGATGCCGTCGGAGGGCATGCCGCCGAAGTCGATCACGATGCCGTCGAGCCGCTCGCCGCGGAACAGGCGGCGAACCTTCTCCCGCGATGTCATGAATGCCTGCGGCTTCTGTGATGTCATGGATGCCTCCGGTTTCCCTGCTGTCATGGACGCCTCCGGTTTTCCTGCTGTTACGGGTGCCTCCTGCCTTCACGCTCGATCCGGGGTGAAGCCACCGAGCGGCGCGCCGTCAGGTGAACCGGCAGGATGATGCGCACAGTCGGCTCGGGGATGCCTTCGATCAGGGAGCGCACGTAGCGGCCGAGGACCTGGGCAATGACCGACGTATCGCAGCCGATCGAGGTCAGCGGCGGGACGGCCTGCTGGGCGCGCGTCAGGTTGTCGAAGCCGATGACGGACACGTCGTCCGGCACGACAAGTCCCCGCTCATTGATGGCCTTGATGGCGCCGATCGCCATCATGTCGTTGGCGCAGTAGACCGCCGTCGGCGGCTGCGGCAGGTCCAGCAGGCGCTGCATGGCTTCGGCGCCGCTTTCGTAGGTCCATTCGGCGTTCTGGATGTAGGCCTCGGGGATGGGCAGGCCGGCCTGCTCCATGGCATGGCGGAAGCCCTTGAGGCGCTCGACGGCGCTCAGGTAGTGGGCGATGCCGTTGATGAAGGCGATGCGGCTGTGGCCGGCCTGGGTGAAGGTCGACACGGCCTGGTGGCTGCCGGAGAAATGGTCGAGCTCGACACAGGTGAACCATTCGCAGCGGTTGCCGTAGACGACGGAGGGGATGCGGCTGGCATGCGCCTGGGCAAGGATGTCGCGGTCGATTTCACTGATCCAGATGACTGCGTCGGTCTGGCAGGTGCGGATCATGTCGGGCAGCTCTTCGAAGGTCGCGGCGTTGGTGTAGAACAGGTTGTAGCCGCTCTTGCGGCACTCGACGGCGACGTCATTGAAGAATTCGGCCATGAACGGCTCCGATATGCGGACGGCGCTGTGGCCTGGAATGACAAAGGCGACGGAGCGGCAGGCGGGTCCGGACGGGCTCTGGGTGTGCTCTGCCGGATCGTCCGGCTGCGTTTCGGTGCGGGCGCAGGTGACACGGCTGCCGCTGCCGACGATCTTCTGGATCAGCCCTTCCTCAACCAGGAGGCTGAGCGCCCGGCGGACCGTGACGCGCTCGACGCCGAACGCTTCCCCCAGCGAACGCTCCGAAGGCAGGTAGTGGCCATCGGCATATTCACCGCTGATGATCCGGGAGTGCAGGTCGTCATGGATTTCCAGATAACGCGGTTGTCTGCCCTTGCTTCTCATGCAGCCCTCTCAGCCAGAAGCCGTCCTGCGGCTTGTCACATGTATTATACCGGTTATATACCGGTAATATCAATCTATACTATTTTGATCGGCAAATCAACAATTAGCATACCGGTTTTCCGGAATTGGTATATAAATTGTTGACAATGACAAAATCAGCGACCTATAATGTGTACAGCATAAGTACCAGTCCCTGTTCCTGAAACATAACCGGCTGCATTGACCGCCGCTGACGAATCATTCCGCCCGACCGGCTGATCCCGGCCGGCACGAGATGGCAGCCCGACACCGCTGCAAGAGGAACGAACAAGCATGCCCATCAACGCTGTCAGAATCCATCCGGCCGACGATGTCGTCGTCCTGCTCCATCCAGTCGCCGAGGGCGAGCGGATCGCCTTTGGTGCGGATGCCGCGGTCGTCGCCGCTGGTCCGATTGCCGCCGGCCACAAGGCTGCGATCCGCGATCTGGATGCCGGGGTGCCACTGAACAAGTACGGCTTCCCGATCGGCCTGACGACGTGCGCCATCCGCGCCGGTGAATGGGTTCACAGCCACAACCTTTCCACGGGGCTGGATGAGCAGGACACGTACGAGTATCATCGCGCGGACCATGTCCTGACTTTTCGCGAGATGGGCTCCTTTGACGGCTACCGGCGCGCCGACGGCTCTGTGGGGGTCCGCAACGAGATCTGGATCCTGCCGATGGTCAGCTGCGTCAACCATACCGCCCGCCTGATCGCCGAGCAGTGCCGGCAGCTTGAAGGCAACATCGACGGCGTCTTCGCCCTTGAAAATCCGTTCGGCTGCTCCCAGCTGGGCGAGGACCACGAGACCACGGTCACCATCCTGCGCAATATCGCCAGCCATCCCAATGCGGCCGGCGTTCTGCTGCTTTCTCTCGGCTGTGAGAACAACACCATGCCGGAGTTCCTCGCCGGCCTGAGCGAGGAAGTCCGCCAGCACCTCCGCATCCTGGTCGCCCAGGATCACGCCGACGAGATCGCTGCCGGCGTGGCCGAAATCCGTGCGCTCATCCATGGCGCAGCCGCTGACCGGCGCACGCCGCAGCCGCTGTCGAGCCTCCGGGTCGGCTTCAAGTGCGGCGCCTCCGACGGCTTTTCCGGCCTGACGGCGAATCCGCTGGCCGGCCGCGTCTGCGAGCGCCTGGTCGCCCACGGCGCCTCGACCGTGCTCACCGAGGTATCGGAGATGTTCGGCGCCGAGACCATCCTGATGGAGCGGGCCCGCGATGAACAGACCTTCCAGGCGATCGTCGACATGATCCAGGGCTTCAAGCAGTACTACGTCGACAATGGCCAGCCCGTCTATGAGAACCCATCGCCCGGCAACCGCGAGGGCGGCATCACCACGGTCGAGGAGAAGTCGATCGGCTGCATCCAGAAGGGCGGGCACGCCCGGATCGAGGATGTCCTGCCCTACGGCGGACGCGTCCGTGTGCCGGGCCTGACGCTCCTGACCGGCCCGGGAAACGACCCGGTCTCGATCACCGCCATGGCCGCCGCCGGCTGCCAGATGATCATCTTCACGACCGGCCGCGGCAATCCGCTCGGCAGCTTCGTGCCCACCGTCAAGGTCGGCTCCAACGCCCGCCTGGCCGCGCTCAAGCAGGGCTGGATCGACTTCAGCGCCGCACCCCTGCTCGAAGGCGCAGACATGGACGCCCTGGCCGACCAGCTTTATGCGCTGGTCCTCGACGTCGCCAACGGCCGCCGCACCCGCAGCGAGACCGCGGGCTACAAGGAAATCGGGATCTTCAAGAGCGGCGTCATCCTCTGAAGGAAAGACTTTCCGAGGGAAAGACCAATAGAAGCCACAGGAAGCCCTGGCAGGCGGCATCCGCCGCGGTGCCCGGGCCAATCGAAGCAGGATAAAGGGGATGGAAGATTGGACGAGAACATGATCCTGGAAGTCAGGAACATCAGCAAGCATTTCCCGGGCGTACAGGCCCTGGGCGGTGTTGACCTGGACATCCGTCCGGGAGAGGTCCACGCCGTGGTCGGCGAAAACGGCGCCGGCAAGTCGACGCTGATGAAGGTGCTGACCGGCGTCTATCAGCGTGACGGCGGCGAGTACCTGTTTGAGGGCAAGCCGGTGAGCTTCAGCAGCGTGCATGAGTCGATTGCACTCGGCATCAGCTGCATCTACCAGGAGCTGACCATCGTGCCGCTGCTCGATGTCGCGCGCAACCTCTATCTCGGCAGCCTGCCGATGAAGTCGCGCTTCCGCATCGACTACCGCAAGCTCTACAGCGACGCCCAGCAGGTGCTCGAGATGCTCGAGCTCGACGTGTCGCCGCGGACCCTGGCCCGCGACCTGTCGGTGGCGCAGCACCAGATGCTTGAGATCGGGCGCGCCGTTTCCCGCAATGCCAAGGTCATCATCATGGACGAGCCGACCTCCTCGCTCTCCACCAAGGAGACGCGCGTGCTTTTCAACGTCATCCGCAAGCTGACCGCCAAGGGCATCGCCATCTTCTACATCTCGCACAAGCTCGAGGAGATCACGGAGATCGCCAGCCGCATTTCGGTCTTCCGCGACGGTCACAAGGTTGTCACCTTCGACAACACCCCGGCCGTGACGCACGAGACGATCATTGGCCACATGATCGGCCGCAAGATCGAGAACTACTTCAACAAGCAGGCCTGCCCGGTTGGCGACGTTGCCCTGGAGGCGAAGGGACTGACCCTGAAGGGCGTCTTCCGTGACGTCAGCTTCTCGGTCCGCCGGGGCGAGGTCCTGGGCTTCTTCGGCCTCGTCGGCGCCGGCCGCTCCGAGGTCATGACCTCGCTGTTCGGCGTCAACAAGCTCGACAGCGGCGAGATTTTCATCGATGGCGAGCGGCGGACATTCCGCGACACGACCGAGGCCATCAGGGCCGGCCTGGCCCTGGTGCCCGAAGACCGGCGCCAGCAGGGCCTGTTCCTGAAGCAGAGCGTCAAGTTCAACGAAATGGTCATCCGCATGAAGAGCATCAGCCGTTTCGGCGTGATCGACGAAAAGAAGGAGACCGACATCGCTGCCCAGTTCAAGGCCAGTCTCGCCGTCAAGACCCCGACCCTGCACAAGGCGGTCGGTGAGCTGAGCGGCGGCAACCAGCAGAAGGTCGTCATCGCCAAATGGCTGATGATGAGCCCGAAGGTGCTGATCCTCGACGAGCCGACCCGCGGCATCGACGTCGGCGCCAAGTCGGAGATCTACCGCCTGATCAACGAGCTCGCCGCCAAGGGCGTGGCGATCATCGTCATCTCGTCGGAACTCATCGAGGTGCTCGGCATCAGCGACCGGGTCATCGTCATGCACGAAGGCAAGGTCACCGGCGAACTCGAAGCCGCCAGGACCAGCAGTGCCGAGGTCATGGTCGCGGCACTCGGCGGAAAGAAGGTGGCCCAGTGAACAGCAGCGAATCTGCCAGCCCCAGCATCGCACCGGTCAAGGACCGCGGCGACCGCACCTACCGGGTGCGCACGCTGATCCTGATCTGCGTCCTCATCGCCCTGATTGCCGCCCAGATCATCAAGACGCCGTCCATCCTGACGAACTTCATGACCGTTTACGGCTACATCGTCAGCACGATCCTCTCGATCGCCAGCATCGCCTTCATCGCCGCCGGCGTCACCTTTGTCGTCGTCACCGGCAACAACGACCTCTCCACCAGCTCGACGCTGATGCTGACGGTCATCATGAGCTGCACGCTCACCGAACAGTACTACGCCCGTCTGGGCGACACCGGCGCCTCGCTGGTGGCCCTGCTGGTCCCGCTCGGCGTCGGCGCCCTCTGCGGCCTGCTCAACGGCTTCCTGGTCGGCCCGCTGCGCCTGAACTCGTTCGTCACGACCCTTGGCACGCAGTTCGCGATCATCGGCGTCAACATCCTCTACAACGGCGGCCTGACCGCCCAGGCCCGCCCCGACGTGCAGCTGTTCTCGTTCATCGGCCGCGGCAAGGTGCTGGGCGTCTCGTTCCCGATCATCCTGCTGCTTGCCACCTACCTGCTGCTTGGCTTCATCCTGCACAAGACGACGTTCGGCCGCAAGGTGTTCGCAGTCGGCACCAACCGCGAGGCTGCCCGCTTCTCGGGCATCAACCCCGGCCTGATCGTGCTCATCACCTATGTCATCGCCGGCGTGATGTCGGGCGTGGCCGGTGCCTTCATGGCCTCCTACACACAGACCGGCGACATGCTGCTCGGTGCCGGCAAGGAGTTCAACGCCGTCATCGCCGTCGTGCTCGGCGGCGCGGTCATGTCCGGCGGCTCCGGCAAGATGTCCGGCACGCTGCTCGGCTCCATCTTCCTCGGCACGCTGGAGATGTTCTACATCCAGTTCGGCATTCCCTACACCTGGCAGTGGGTTTTCCGCGGAACCCTGATGCTGGTCGTCATCATCATCAATGACCAGCTGGAGCGCTCGCGCGGCAGGAGGAAATCATGAAGCTGAAACAGCCGCTGACCCGCGGGGGGTTGAACGACTTCCTGCTCAAGAACAATGTCTATATCCTGTGCGTGGCCCTGTTCCTCATCCCGGGCTTCTTCTCGAAGACCTACCTGAGCAACGAGTCGATCACCGTGCTGCTGAAGAACATCTCCCTCTGGGGCATGATGGCCCTCGGCGTGTCGTTCGTCATGCTGATCGGCTGCAACGACCTCTCGATCGGCTTCAACACCTCGATGCTGACGGTCGTCACGGTCCTGCTGGCCCGTGGCCTGCCGCCCGTCGTGTTCGTCCCGCTGATCCTGCTCTGCGGCATCCTTGCCGGCCTGTTCAACGGCTTCTTTGTCGGCAAGCTGCAGATGAACCCGTTCATCGCCACCCTGAGCACGCAGATGGTGTTCCGCGGCATTGGCCTCGTGCTCAGTGACGGCAAGCCGATCATGAATACCAACAAGTTCATCGGCGGCCTCTACGAGACAACGGTCGCCAACCTTGGCGTCTTCACCCTGACCGTGCCGATGGTGATCCTGGTTGTCTGCCTGCTCATCACCGCCTATGTGCTCAAGTACACCCGCTTTGGCCAGAACCTGTATGTCGTCGGCGGCAACCGCGAGGCGGCCGAGCTGGCCGGCATCAACACCGTCCGCGTCACCTATGCGGCCTATGCCGTCTCCGGCCTGTTCGCGGCCATCACCGCGATCCTCGTCACCTCCTACAATACGTCCGGCAACCCCGTCATCGGCGAGCGCTACTCGCTGCAGACGGTTGCGGCCTGCGTCCTCGGCGGCATGAGCGTGACCGGCGGCTTCGGCAACACCTTCCGCGCCGTCCTTGGCGTCATTGCCATGCAGCTGATCCAGAAGGTCATCTACATGCTCGACTCCTCGATGGCCAACCTGCAGGTGGGCATCGTCGGCATCATCCTGGTGATCTTCCTGATCGTCGACATGTTCCGCAGCCAGGCCGCCCTGAAGAAGAAGACCATCAGCACGCGCTGATTCCGCCGCCCGGCCGCAGCCGGCCGGCCTCCGCACCCGCCGCCGGCTTCCGGGCCGGACATGACACCCCGTTCTCCACCGCCGGCTTCCGGGCCGGACATGACACCCTGTTCTCCACCGCCGGCCTGTGGGCCGGACATGACTCGGGATTCCTTCTGCCGGATGCCGCCGTCTTTTCAGGAACCGCGACGGCTGTCGACAGATGATGAAAGAACCAAAGCAAAACAGGAGGAAGCACATGAAACTGACCGCAAAACGCCTTGCCACCGTCTTCGCCATCGTCCTGACCCTGGCCCTGGTCCTGACTGCCTGTGGCGCCGCCGCCACGACCGCCGCGACGACCGCCGCGACCACCAAGGCTGCCGCCACGACCGCCGCCGCCACGACTGCCGCCGTGACCACCGCCGGCTCTGCCGCCGGTTCGACCGCGAGCATCGGCAGCTCCGCTGACCTGGTGATCAAGAAGGTCGCCACGACCAAGACCGGACCCGACCTCTTCGCCGGCGGCAAGAAGCCGAAGGTCGCCCTGCTGATGGCCAAGTCCACCTCGCCTTACAGCGGCGCCTACTTCAAGCTCTTCAAGCAGCTTTCCGCCAACTACCCCGACACCGAATGGGTCGCCTTCGACGCCAACTCGGATGCCACGCTCCAGGCCCAGCAGGCTGACGAAGCCATCGCCATGAACGCCAACCTGATCATGGTCCAGCCGGTTGACAACCTCGCGTTCGTCTCCAGCGCCAAGAAGATCAAGGAAAAGGGCATCTACCTCGTCGTCGCCAACACCGCCCTCCACGAGTCCGGCAACGACTACATCACCGCCTTCTATGGTCCTGACTGCTACGTCGAAGGCCAGCTCGCCGCCGACATGGCCCACGCCGCCGGCCTCGATGGCAAGTCCTATGTCCACCTCGGCCAGGACGACACCAACAGCACCGGCCGTCTGCGCCGCATGGGCTTTGAAGACCAGAACAAGGCCAAGGGCTATGGCTTCAAGCTGCTCGAGTACTCCCCGAACTGCGACTTCTCCGTTGAGAAGGCCAAGGGCCACATGACCACCTTCCTCACCAAGTATCCCGGCAAGATCGATTTCGCCTACTGCATCGACGACGGCGGCGCCTATGGTGCCCTGCAGGCCGTCCAGGCTGATGCCACCGGCCTCAACAAGAACATCAAGATCATCTCCGCCGCCGGCGGCCAGGCCCCGAACCTCAACGCCCTCAAGACCGGCAACAACATCATCGGCCTGATCTACCAGGGCCCGAAGTATGAGTGCACCGGCGCCATGGACTTCGTCCATGACATCCTCAAGGGCATGATGCCTGTCAACAAGAACAACTGCATGGAGCTTCCGATCGTCACCAAGGCCAACGTCGACAAGTTCGAAGTTGCCTACTGATCATCGCCAGACTGAACCAAAGCGGATTGTCCTGAACGGAACCAGACGGCCTGACCTGAACCGGGCCGGACTCCCCTGACCTGAGCCGGCCAGCCTGACCTGAACCGGGCTGGCCGGCCGGAAAAGGCCTCCATGTCCTGAAGCGGCCCGTGCCCGGC
>CAYOHO010000068.1:0-8465 GCA_964403755.1 uncultured Oscillospiraceae bacterium | reverse complement strand
GAAGCTGGACAGCTCGAGCACCACCATGTCGTCCGGCTTGATCTGGTCGATGCGGTCGAGCAGCGGGGTGCCGATGTTGCCGCCCAGGTGCACCGTATAGCCGGCGGCCTTGAGGATGAGGCTGATCAGGGTCGTGGTCGTGGTCTTGCCATCGCTGCCGGTGATCCCGAACATGCGGGCGGGGCAGATCTCCATGAAGACTTCCATCTCGGAGGTGATGACAGCGCCGCGCTCGCGCTCAGCCCGCAGCTCGGGCACGTCGGGCCGCATCTTCGGCGTGCGGAAGATCACGTCAAAGCCCTTCAGCTGCTTGAGGTAGTCCTTGCCGACCGACCAGGACAGGCGGATGCCCTCCTGCTCGAAGTCGGCGCGCGTGCGTGAAAGCACCGGATCGTCAGCCTCGAGCAGATCGAAGGCGGTGATGTCGGCGCCCAGCGAATGGATGAAGCGGATGAGCGGACGGTTGCTGATGCCGACCCCAAGGACGGCGACCCGCTTGCCCTTGATCCAGGACTTGAACATGGCTGTCTTCTGTTCCATGATTGACTCCTTTATCCTCATTCCCACAGGCAGCCGGTCCCGGGCAGCTGTCTGGACGTGCCCCCGGCAGGGGCGGCGGCATGGAAGACCTGATCCGGGACCGGAACGGACAGGGCATTTTTCTCTCAAAAAGATTATACGAGAGGCTTGCAAATTTGCCAACCATCAGGTATTATAAACGAGTCTCACGCGGGAATGGCGGAATTGGCAGACGCGCTAGTTTCAGGTATTAGTGATCGTGAGGTCATGCAGGTTCAAGTCCTGTTTCCCGCACCAGGCCAAAGGGCCGTTCCGGTACACACCGGACGGCCCTTTCGTTTATGTTTCACCGACCGGAACCGCCATCAGCAGGAGAAGCGCCGGGCCGCTGCCGCAGCCCGTCAGCCACCGGCAGGAGATGCGCCGCTTGAGTCAGACACCCGACAGAGAACGCCAGGCCGAAAGACAGCCGGATGCAATGGAGACGCTGAACGTCTCGGTCCGGGTTCTTGCCGAGGCGGTCCACCGCAGCGGCGGCCTGTCCGGGGTCAGCTACGGGCTCGTGACAGCCGAGGCGGGCATCCGGACCCATCAGCGCTTCATCAGCCGCCTGCAGGAGCGCTTTCCCGACGCCGAGGTCCGGCGCGAGATGCCCCTGCGCGCCCTCGAGCGGCTGGGCGAGGTCCAGGTTGCCGTTTCCGGCCGCTGCGACGCCATCGTCGTCGAGCGCGACCGCATTCTCATTGTCGAAGCCAAGACCTTCCTGGGGCTGCCCGAGAATCTGCCGCCCGGCGGCGAGCGGGTGCACTGGGCGCAGTCACTGCTTTATGCCGCGCTCTATGTCCGGATGCACATGCCCCACCGCCCGGTCCATGCGGCACTGGCCTATGTCGCCGCCGACAGCGGCGAGATCACGCTGATGACCCGGGCTGTCCATGTACTCGGCCTCGACGAGTTCCTCATCAGCTCCCTCCGGGTCTGGTCGACCCTCGCGCTCAGCCTGCGCACATGGGTGCGCCGCCGCGACGAGAGCGGACGGACCCTCAAGTTCCCCTACCCGGACCTGCGCGCCGGCCAGAGGCGCCTGATGAAGGAAGTCGTCGGCATCGCCCGTCACCGGCTGCCGCTCTTTGCCTGCGCCCCCACCGGCATCGGCAAGACGATGGCCGTCCTCTTCCCCGCCGTCAAGGCGCTCAGCCATCACTATGTCGACCGGGTCTTCTACCTCACCTCGATGACCTCGACGCGGCGTGCTGCCGAAAAGGCCTGTGACGACCTGCGCCAGGCCGGGCTGACCCTGCGCAGCGTCACCCTGACCGCCAAGGAGAAGATCTGCCTGCAGAAGGAACAGTTCTGCGACTTCCGCACCTGCCCGCTCGCCCTGCACTACTTCGACAACCTGCCCAAGGCGCTGGCCGAGCTGCTGACGGTGGCGGCCGTCACCGAGGACGTGCTGCGCGACGTCGCCTTGCGCCATCAGGTCTGTCCGTTCGAGCTTTCCCTTGATCTCGCGCTCTATGCCGACATCGTGATCGGCGACTACAACTATGCCTTCGATCCGCGCGTGCGCCTGACCCGCTTCTTTGCCAACGAGGACGAACACGACCTGCTGCTGGTCGACGAGGCGCACAACCTGCCGACCCGCGCCCGCGAGATGTTCTCGGCCCGCCTGTCGCTGCGCGACCTGCGCGCGACCGCCGAGGCAGTCAAGGGTCAGCATCCGTCACTCGACCTCAGCCTGCGCAGCCTGCTCGCCTACTGCGACAAGGCTGCGGCCGGGCTGGCGACTGACGAGCCGGCGCTCGACACGGTCGAGCGCGGCATACGGGCATCCGATGTCATGGTGGCTGCCGGGTTCCGCGCCATCCGCACCCGCCCCTCAGCCCTCAACACCCTGCTTGGCCGCGCCACCATGGAGTGCCGCACGCTCATCGACGCCGGCGTCGAGTTGGAGCAGCGGCGCCTGTTTCTCGATACCTACTTTGCCATGCTCTTCTTCCTCCGGGTCAGCGAAGAGTTTGCCGAGTCAGCCTATGTCACAACCTATGTCACGCCGGCGGCGGGCGCCGCCGGCGGCGCCGGGTCGCGAGCCGGCGGCCAGGGCCCGGAGGAGCTGGAGATCAGCCTGCAGTGCCTTGATGCCGCCGACTTCCTCAACCAGCAGATCGAGGGCCGGCATGCCGCCGTGTTCTTCTCGGCGACGCTGCATCCGATGTCCTACTACCAGGCGATCACGCTCGGCCGCGAGGCCAGCCAGAAGAGCGAGTCGCTGCTGCTCCCCTCCCCATTCCCGGCCGAGAACCTGCGCGTCCTGCGCTGCACGAAGCTGGCCACCACCTACAAGGAGCGCCAGGCCACCGTCCAGGCAATCGCCCGCATGGTTGCAGCAGCCGTCACCCGGCGGGTCGGCAACTACCTCGTCTTTGTCCCGTCCTTCGAATACCTGCGGATGATCCGGCCGCTGCTCCAGCAGGCGCTTGCCGCTTCCGCACCGCGCGGCGAACGGCCGCCCATCCGCCTGCTGCTTCAGAAGCAGCAGATGAGCGACCGCGAAAAGAGCGCCTATCTGCAGGCATTCAGCTCATACGGTGAAATCACGCTGGTGGGGCTGGCCGTGATCGGCGGGCAGTTCAGCGAGGGCATCGACCTGGTCGGCGAGCAGCTGTCCGGTGTCGTCATCGTCGGTGTCGGCCTGCCGCAGATCAGCCCTGAGCGCGAGATCCTGCGCCAGTACTTTGCCGAGAAGCTGGGCAGCGGCTTTGAGTATGCCTACCAGTTCCCCGGCTTCAACCGCGTCCAGCAAGCCGCCGGCCGCGTCATCCGCAGCGAGACCGACCGCGGCTTCGTGCTGCTGATCGACGAGCGCTACGGCCGTCCGGACTATGAGAGCCTGTTCCCGGGCGAATGGAATGTGCACGACGCCGATGACATCGAGGCCTTGGGCGACGAGCTGCACGACTTCTTCGGCTGAGGAAGTCTGACGTGCCGATTCGGCCGAGGAAGTCCAGGCCGGTCAGCCCGGCAGGGTGTGATCCAGAAGGTCGAGCCGGGTATAGCTCTTCTCCATGCGCTCCGAGACATAGCGGCGCGACAAGGCGATGAACGCATCCGCCACGGCCGCGTCGACCTTGAAGGCATAGAGGCGTTCGATCGGCGCCGTCATCGTGTGGCGCAGCAGGGCCAGCAGGCCGCCGGACAGACTCACGGCGGAAATGCTGCGTGCCTCCGTCAGGTGGCGGGCGCAGACCAGTCCGCAGTCGGCATGGCTGAACCAGAGCGGCAGCTCGCCCTTGCCGCAGGCGACGCAGGCATCGAGGCGGGGCTCGTAGCCGACGAGCTTCATCAGGCGCAGCCCGCAGACATGCGTCACCAGGAGCGGATCCTGCTGCTTCGAGAGCAGGGCGTGGATCGCATAGGCCCAGAGCGGATAAAGGTCTGGCTGCTCGGTATCGTGACGCAGACAGTCCAGGAAGATTTCCGAGAGATGGGCGGCGCAGACCAGCAGGGTCAGGTCGCTCTGCAGGCCGATGAATGACTCCACCAGCTCGGCGCTCGTGGCGATGAGCTTTCCGCGCGTGCTCAGCAGGTTGAAGTCGCTGAGGGCAAACTCCTGGGTGGCGGCCAGCATCGGGCTGCGCGTGCGCCGGGCGCCGCGCACCGACGCGGTCAGCAGGCCGCGTTCGCGGGTGAGGATGTCAATGATCCGGTCCGAGTCGCCGACCGGGACGGCACGCAGGACAAAGCCGCGGATCAGGCCGGAAGCCATGTCACGGCTCCTGGATGTAGCCGAGGTCGCGCAGGATGCCGGTCCGGTTCTGCCAGTCCTCACGCACCTTGACGTGAAGCTCGAGGTAGACCCGGCAGTCCACCATTTTCTCGATCTGCAGACGTGCTTCCGTACCGATCGCCTTGAGCATCGAGCCGCCCTTGCCGATCAGGATGCCCTTGTGGCTGTCCTTCTCGCAGAGGATCGTGGCGTCGATCCGCACCAGGGTGCGCCGCGGGCCCTCGTCATCCGCCAGGTCCTCGCCGGCCTCGTCTTCCTCTTCTTCCTCATCTTCGGCCAGATCTGCCGCGGCTTCGCCAGCCTCATCGGCCTCGTCCAGGCCTTCTGCTTCCTCGTCCGTTTCCCCTTCTTCCCCGGCCGCCTCCGCCAGTTCGGGCTCGTCGATCTCGTCCTCGTCGGCGAATTCCTCCTCGAAGGCATTGATCACGACGGCCGTGCCGTGCGGAATCTCCTGGTGCGTGTGGCGGAGGATCTGCTCGCGGATCAGCTCGGCCGCGAGCACGCGCTCGGTCTGGTCGGTGACGGCATCCTCCGGGAAGTAGCGCGGGCCCTCGGGCAGGCGCTGCAGCAGCTCAGCCTCGAGAACCGCGACCCCGTCGCCGGTGCGGGCCGAGACCGGGATGATCGCGGCGAAGGGATAGTGTCCGCTCCACTGGGCAATGATCGGGAGCAGCAGCTCCTTGGCCAGCATGTCGACCTTGTTCAGCACCAGGATGACGGTCTTCTCCATCTCCTTGAGCCGGTCAAGCAGCTGGACCTCGGGCGCGTTGCGGCTGTGCCGGCGGTGCTCCGCGTCCGCGTCGACGATCAGGAGCACGATGTCGGCATCATCGACCGTCCGGACGATCGACTCGGCCATGAACTTGCCGAGACGGCTCTTCGGCTGGAGCAGGCCGGGAGTGTCGACCAGGATCATCTGGCCGTGCGGCCGGTTGATGATGCTGCGGATCGCTGTGCGGGTCGTCTGCGGCTTGGGCGAGGTGATGGCCAGGTCCATCCCGGAAAGCTGGTTGATCAGGGTTGACTTGCCGGCGTTGGGCCGTCCGGTGAGGGCGACGAAGCCGGAATGGAACCCGGCGCTTTCGGGCTGGCTGATGGTGGGCTGCTTCTTGGCTGCCATGCGGGCACCTCTTTCTCTCAATCGTCTGATGACGGGCACGTGCGGTTCAGCGGCCGAGGCCGACCGGTTCTCGTTCGGATGCTCGGTCCTGGGCGAGCGGTTCCAGGGGCGGTTCAGCGGCCGAGGCCGATCGGTTCGAGGACGGATTCGGCCAGGGCCTGCATCTCGGCCTCCTGCTTCGGGGTCTGGTGGTCGTAGCCCAGCAGGTGGAGCAGTCCATGCACCATGAGGAATGCGGCTTCGCGCTCCAGGGAATGGCCGTAGGCCTCGGCCTGGGAGACCGCGCGGTCCGGCGAAAGGAATAGGTCGCCCAGAAAGAGCGTGCGGCTGCCGTCGGGCCCGATCTCGACATCGCTGTCGCACAGCTTGCGCTTGAGGCGGCCATTCTTGAACTCGAGCATCGGGAACGACAGGATATCGGTGGTGGCATCCACCTGGCGGTGCTCGCGGTTGATCTTGCGCATGACGTTGGGACCGGCCAGGGTCAGGAAGACGGCAGTCGGGAGCGCGATCTGCTGCAGGGGCTCGAGCCGCAGCTGCGCCGAGTCGAAGACCCGGTTGGCCAGGCTGCGGAAGAAGGCGGGCTCAAACCGCCGCTGCCGGTTTTGAAACTGGACGTTCATCATCGGGATACTTCACCCTTTCATGGAAATGGCCGGCATAGACCTGCAGGAAGGCCCGGATGATCCGCTCGATGTCGCGGAACGAGAGTCCGGAGCTGACCAGCTGGTCCTGGTCGGTCTTGGTCTTGATGATCCGGCGGATCAGAACCTCGGCATCATCCAGGCCGGTGACGCCGGTGGACTTCATGGCGGCCTCGACCGAGTCGGAGAGCATGACGATTGCCGACTCGCGCGAGGTGGGGATCGGGCAGTGGTACTGGTACTGCTCGATCTCGGGCACCGGCTTGCCCTCCTCCTCGGCCAGCTTCTGCGCCTTGCGGTAGAAGTAGACCTGGGCGGTGGAGCCGTGGTGCTCGTGGATGATCCGCAGGATCACCGGCGGCAGGCGGTAGCGGCGGCCGATGCGGACGCCGGCCTCGGGGTGCGCCAGGATGATCTCGGCGCTTTCCTCCGGCTGCATCTGGTCGTGGGGATTGGGGCCTTCCTGGTTCTCGGTGAACATGGTCGGATTCTCGAGCTTGCCGATGTCGTGGTAGTAGGCGGCGACCCGGGCGAGCATGGCGTTGGCGCCGACGGCGGCGGCCGCGGTATCGGCGAGGTTGGCAACCATCATGCTATGCTGCGAGCTGCCGGGCGCCTCGACAAACAGCCGCCGCAGCAGCGGATGGCTGGGCTGCGACAGCTCGATCAGGCGCATCGGCGAGACCGCGTTGAACATCATCTCGAAAAGCGGCATGATGCCGATCGCCGCAATGACGGACAGGACACCCGCCAGGGCGGCATAGCCGCCCTCGATCGTGATTGCCGTCCAGTCCTGCTCCATCAGCAGGCCATAGGCCAGCGACGTGAGCAGGGTCGTGCCGCCGGTCGTCAGGATGATGACGGCGTAGTTGTTCTTGAGCGTGACGCCCTTGGTGAACAGGGACGCCACCAGCGAGCCGCTGACTGCCACCATGAGGAAGGCCGGGTCGAAGCCGGTCATCGGCAGGATCACCAGGGAAAGCAGGAAGGTCAGAACCATCGAGGAGCGGAACCCGAAATAGGCTGTGATCAGGACGGCGGCAAAGTACACCGGCGGTGTCAGCGCGGAGAAGCGGGTCGACCAGGCAGAGAACAGGAGCGGCGGCAGCAGGATGAGCAGCAGCGACAGCCGGTCACGCGTCTGGCGGAACGTGTCGTCCTCGAAGCGGCGGATGAAGGCGACGCCGATCAGCGCCGCCAGCAGCACGAGGATGGCGATGCCGGTCAGGTCCTGGGTCGAAACCTGGCTTTCCTCGAGCAGGTCGAGGGAGCGCAGGAGCTGGTAGGTGTCGGTGGTGATGATGTCGCCCTGGCTGACAATGCGCTTGCCGCGCTCGATCAGCACCGGATTGTTCTGGATCTTGTCAAAGGCGGCCTGGCGCGCGTTGGCGGTTGCCGCCTCATCGAACACGACATTGGGCTTGAGGAACAGGGCGAGCAGGCGGCCGACGAGGGCGGCATCCTCCTGGTAGTAGCTCAGCGAGGAACGGAGGCTCGCGACCTTCTGGGACAGCGACGCCTGCAGCTGGGTCGTGTCTAGCGTTTCGGCCACGATCAGGCCAGCGATGGTCTTCGCCTGGCCGCGCACGTTGGCGTAGCGGCTGTCCTCCATGCCGGCGAGCTGGAGCGCATCGTCGGCATTGAGCACGACCTGGTAGTACTGGCTCGCCATCAGCGATATCTGGTCGGCCAGCTTCTGGCGGGCCTGGGTGGCGGCAGCCTGGGCTGCAGCGGCCTGGGCCGGTGTGCTGCCCGCAGGTGCCGGTGCCGGTGTGGGCGCGGCGGCCCGAACCGTGTCGATCTCGCCGAAGAAGCTGTCGACATTCCGGCGGACCCGGTCAGAGATCGTGGTCGAGCGCAGCATCACAGGCGCGATCTCGGCCGCCGCCTTCTGGGCGCGCCGGTCGGTCTCGGCCTTGTCCCGGATGCTGCGCTGGGCAACGATGTCATAGGGGCTGGCATCGCCGACCGAGAGCGTGTACTTCTGCGGCCGCGAGCCATAGTAGACAAACGCGATCAGCAGGGCGGCGCTGATGGCCAGCAGCAGAATCGGCAGCGTGCGGTGAAGGGTCGGGTGGCGCGGCTTCATGATACGCCTCCCTTGATGCCGGCCTTCTCGTAGGCCTGGATGATGCGCTGGACCAGCGGGTTGCGCACGACATCCTTCTGGGTCAGCTCGACAAACGAGAGCCCGTCAACCTCGCGCAGGATGCGCCGCGCCTCCTTGAGGCCGGAGCGCTTTTCGGGCGGCAGGTCGATCTGGGTGACGTCGCCGGTGACAACCGCCTTGGCATTGAAGCCGAGCCGGGTGAGGAACATCTTCATCTGCTCGGGCGTCGTGTTCTGGGCCTCGTCGAGAATGATGAAGGCTTCGTCCAGCGTCCGGCCGCGCATG
>CAYOHO010000067.1:0-8467 GCA_964403755.1 uncultured Oscillospiraceae bacterium | reverse complement strand
GCTCCTGGAGCTTTGCCTGGTACCCGTCCGTCAGCCGGCTGCCGGAAAAGATCGTCTCCCTGCGGGCCGGGTTCGCGCCGGCTGATATCCCTGCCTGCTGGCAGCTGTCTGGTCTGGGCACCCAGGCTGACCAGGGCGCCGCCTATCCGTTTCCGGTCAATCCGCCGCGCCTGCCCGACGACATCCCCGTCGGTGTCTACCGCCGCGCCCTGCGCCTGCCGCTGACGCTGGGCGGCCTGCGCAAGCGCATCGTCTTCCAGGGCGTGAGCAGTGCCTTCCATCTGTTCGTCAATGGCCGTGAATCGGGCTACAGTGAAGGTCCGGGCCTCCCGGCCGAGTTTGACATCACTTCACAGCTTCATGATGGCGACAACGAGCTGATGCTTTATGTCTATGGCTTCAGCGCCACCAGCTGGCTCAATGCCCGCAACGGACCGGTCCTGCAGGGCGTCTTCCGCGACGTCTACATCGAGGCGGTGCCGCCGCTGTCGGTCTATGACCTGAAGGTCCGGACGGTCCCGGTCGATGACAGCCAGTGGCGGCTCGAAGTCGAGACGATGGTGGTCTCATACCGGATATCGACCGAGAGCCCGACCGTCCGGGTCCTGCTGCTGGCCGACGATGACATCCTGTTCGAGGCGGAGAGCCGCGTCGCCCTGACGCCCTGCGCCGGCGAATGGGAGGCGACCTCGGTGCAGTCCCGCGCCTCGGCCCTGTTTACCGCTGACCTGGCCGGCATCTCGCCCTGGAGCGCTGAATCGCCGGTCCTGTATCAGCTGGCGGTCTGCATCCTGGACCGTCAGGGCCATGAGCACTGCTGCGTCAGCCAGGCCGTCGGCTTCCGCACCGTGACGGCGTCCGACGGGCGACTGGTTCTCAACGGTCAGCCGCTGAACCTGTTCCCGGTATCTTGGGACGGACTGCATCCCGAGCGCGGCTCGGCGCTGACCATCGATGACATGGTCGCGGACATCAGCCTGATGAAGCGCAGCAATGTCAATGCCGTCATTACCGGACCGCTGCCGCCGGACCCGATCTTCCTCGAGCTTTGTGACATCTATGGCGTCTACGTGATCGCCCGCCTGCCGGTCGCTTTCCCGCGCGACTGCTCCGGCGTGGCTGTTGCCGACGATCCGCGGCTGCTGCCGGCCTGCCTCGAGCGCACCCGCCGGCTGCTGGCGCGTGACCGCTGCCGTGCGAGCGTGACGGCCTGGTCGCTGGCCGGTTCCGACCAGCCGGGCCTGTGCCACGATGGCATGCGCCAGCTGGCAGCCGATCTGGACCGCAACCGGCCGGTGCTGGCCAGCCTGCCGGACCCATGGCCGGACGATGAGGATTTCAATGCGGATGCCGTGGCGGACTTCTGGCGCGCGATCTGCGATCGGCCCTGGCACGACCATTCGCTCGGGCCGGCAGGCGGGGATGCCCCCTGGTTCCGGGCGGGCCTGGCGCGGCCGAACCACAAGCCGTATGGCGCTCTGCGCGATCTGGCCCAGGTCTACCAGCCGGTCCGGGTGCTGGCCGTGGATGCCGTCAATGGCGCCTTCGTGCTGGCCAGCCGGCGCAGCTTCACGCTGACCGGCGATCTCGCCGCCCGGTTCCTGGTGCTGCGCGATGGCCTGGAGATCCTGGCCGGCGGTCTGGATGCCCTGCGCATCGAGCCGCAGGGCCGCCGCTTCATCGAGCTGCCGTTCGGCGATCTCCGCTTTGACGATGGCAGCGAATATCTGCTGCGAATTGAGTTCGAGCAGGCCGAGGACCAGATCTACGCGCCAGCCGGGCATCCCGTCGGCTTCGCCGAGTTTCGCCTGTCGCCGCCGCAGGCCGCCCTGCCCCAGGGCCGGCCGGCCCATGCCGGCATCCGCCTGCGGCTTGAGCGCGACCGGCATCTCTCGATCCTGTCGGGGCACCGCTTCTATCTGGTGTTCAATCATGTTTCTGGCGCCTTTGAGGCCTGCCGCAATGGCGAGAAGGAGCTGTTCTGCAGCCCGGTCACCCTCGCCGCCGCCGGACTGACGCTCAGTGCCGGACCGCAGCTCCTGCTCTGGCGGGCGCCCACGGACGCCGACCGCCGCCATCGCCTGTCCGTCTGGCAGGCCCTGGGCTATGACCGGCTCGAGCAGCAGGTCATGTCGGTCGAGGCTGCCTGTGATGGCCAGTCTGCCGTCATCGAATCCGTCGCGCTGCTGGCTGCGCCTGGCAGCCGGCCGCTGTTCCGGGCCGTTCTGCGTCAGGAGGTCGTTGCCAGCGGCAGCCTGCGCCTGTTTGTCAGTCTCGAGCCGCTGCTGCCGGACCTGCCGCTGCCGCCACGCATTGGCCTGCGCCTGTTTCTGCGCCCGGAATACGCCCAGGCGACCTATTATGGCCGCGGTCCCAGGGGCAGCCTGCCGGATGCCCTGCCGGCCGCAGCAGTCCGCGCCGCCGGCAGTCTGGACCGGTTCCGTGGCGATGCCGCACCCGAATCACCCGCCGCAGGAACAGATCCAGCAGACGCCGGCCTGTGCACGGCCCTGGTGCCAGAGCCGGTCAGCAGCCAGCATACGGGGATTTTCCGACTGGCGGTCAGCGCCCTGCCGGAAGCAGGCTTCCGCCATCAGGAGAACGGCATTCGCAGCGATGTGCGCTACCTGAAGCTGCAGGACGACCAGGGCTTCGGGCTGCTCGTCGGCGGCGAAGTGCCGTTCCTGTTCACGGCCCGCACTTCTGCGATGGAGGACCTGATCCGGACGCCGGCCGGCGCGGCACTTCCACAGCGGGCTTTCACCGAGCTCATCCTCGATGCCCGACAGAACCCCAATGATGGCCAGCCTGCAGGTTCCATGCCGCCCGGCGCCTTCAAGTTTGCCTTTACCCTCATGCCGATTGTCAGCTGATGCTCCAGCTGATTTCGGCTCGGCCGGACGGCCCGGAAGGCGGAAGGCCCATGGATAACGATCTTCCCTGCGAACCGGATGATGGCCGGACACAGCGGCAGCGCAGACGGCTGTACCTGCTGGCAGCAGCCCTGATCGTCCTGCTGGCGGCGGTGCTGCTCACCCTGTATGCGCTCGAACCGGCCGCGGCCGGCGAGCCGCTCCGTGTCGGCCTGGCAAGGAATCCGCTCGCCTATGGCGCCTGCACGCTGTTCCAGGATCGGAACGGCCTGTTTTCGATCTCGCTCGCGGACAGCAGCGAGGCGGTTCTGGCAGACTATCAGAGCGACCGCATCGATGCGGCCATTTTGCCGGCGGATGCCATCACCGGCCTTGATCCCGCTGCCAATACGATTGCTGCCCTGACCTCATCGCTGAACCTGGTGGTTGTCGAGAAGGGCGGCGCCATCGATGACGTCGCCGGGCTGGCGCAGCAGACTGTGACCGTTGCGGAATCGCTCCGGGATACGGTCGGGCTTGCGATGTTCAGGTCGCTGATCCAGCAGGCCGGGGTCAGCGTGAGCCTGTCGTTTGCCGGCGATGCGGACATCGAGCGTCAGGCGGGGGAAGGGCAGGCTCGGCTCCTTCTGCTGGCACCGGAACAGGCCGCCGGCATTCTGCTTGACGACCGCTACCGCAGCTGCTTCAACACGGCCGTCCAGTGGCAGTCGGTCCTCGGCGCGGAGCCGCCGGCCGGCGGCTGCCTGGTTGTGCGCAGCGAAGCGGCCGCCCGGCTTCCCAAGTCCCTGAAGGCGCTGCTGTCCGACCTGGAGGCATCGACCGCCTTCACCGACAGCCACCGGGCCAAGTCTGCCGCCATGATTGTCAGCAATGGACTCGGCAAGCCGCTGGACAAGGTCCACAAGACAATCTCCCACTGCCAGCTTTGCTTCCATAAGGGGCGCCAGCTGACCGAGGCGCTGGCCCAGCTGGCCAGCCTGACCGGATCCGCCGGGCCGCAGCCGGCTGCCGGAAGCGCACAGGCGGCAGGCTGAAGGGCAGCGCTGCCGTTGATGCACGCCGCCGACAGGCGAAAGCGCATCGAAGCTGACGAAGCGCATGCCCGGCGGGCGCGAAAAAGCCCCGGAACCGATGGTTCCGGGGCTTCCGATGGCAGGGGAGACGCGATTCGAACACGCAACCGGCGGTTTTGGAGACCGCTGCTCTACCGTTGAGCCACTCCCCTTCGTCGCGCGAAGACAATCTTAACATCCAGCCATCGGACTGTCAACGATCCGGGTCTCAATTTGCATGTGCAGGGGACAAATGGTATCATTTTCAGTGTCCAAACGCCTGCCGCCCGCCGGCCTGATGCGGCCGACCCGGCAGAGACCGAGCGAGGTTTTCAAGCATGCAGCTCGCCATTATCGGCACTGGCAACATGGGCCAGGCCATTCTCAACGGTATTATCCGCCAGAATGTGGCGGCACCCGTCGACATCCGGATCTACGACGCCGACCTGGACAAGACCGCCGAACTGGCGGCCAGGACCGGGGTCCAGGCGCCGCATACAGCCGCCGCTGCCGCTGCGGGCGCCGATGTCATCATCCTGGCCACCAAGCCCGATATCTGCGCACAGGCGCTCGAGCCCCTGCGCCCGGTCTTCACGGCGGACCAGGTCCTGGTCTCGATCGCCGCCGGGCAGACGCTTGCCAGCCTGCGCCGCATGGCCGGCCCGGTACCGAAGCTGGTGCGGGCCATGCCCAATACGCCGGCCCTGGTCGGCTGCGGCACCAGCGCACTGGCGCTGGAACAGCCCGACCGGGATGTGGAGGCCGTGGTCCGCCGCATTTTCGAAAGCTTCGGCACCGCCCACTTTGTGGCTGAGAAGCTGCTCGACGCCGTGACCGGTCTGTCCGGCAGCGGCCCGGCCTTCATGATGCTCGTGCTCGAGGCCCTGGCCGACGGCGGCGTCAGCATGGGCCTGCCGCGCGACCTTGCGCTGCGCATGGCAGCCAAGACCATGGAGGGCTCGGCCCGGCTGATGCTGGAGACCGGCACGCACCCGGGCATCCTCAAGGACCAGGTCTGTTCGCCTGGCGGCACATCGATCGCCGGCGTGCGCGCCCTTGAGGAACACGGCCTGCGGGCGGCCCTGATCGCCGCCGTCAGCGCCGCCACCGAACGCTCTGCCCAGCTGCGCGGACCTTCCGTTCCCGCCGCTGCCCCCGCGGCCGCTCCTGCGTCTGCGTCCGCCACAGTCCCCGCGGCTGCTGCCGGCAGGGAGAAGCCGGCGCATGGCTGATGCAAAAGGTGATGGCGACCGCCGTGAAGCCGGGAAGCCGCTGACCGAGGTGATGATCTACACCGACGGCGCCTGCTCCGGCAACCCCGGACCGGGCGGCTGGGCGGCCGTCCTCATGGCCGGCGGCGCCGAGAAGGAAATCTCGGGGAGCGATCCGGCCACCACCAACAACCGCATGGAGCTGACCGCCGCCATCGAGGCCCTCCGCCGCCTCACCCGGCCCTGCTTGGTCCGGCTGTACAGCGACAGCGCCTATCTGGTTTCGGCCTTCAACCAGGGCTGGCTGGCCAACTGGCAGAAGAATGGCTGGCGCAATGCCGCCGGCGATCCGGTCAGCAACATGGACCTGTGGCAGGAGCTGCTGCGTCTGGCCGCCCCGCACCGCATCGAGTGGATCAAGGTCAAGGGCCATGCCGACAATCCGCACAACAACCGCTGCGACGCGCTGGCGGTCGCGGAAATCAAGAACCTGCGCCAGGCGCAGGCAGAGGAGTGATCGCGTTGTTCACGGAAAAGACCATCGACCGCAAGACCATCTTCGAGGGACGCGTCTTCAACGTCATGCTTGACACCGTCGAGCTGACCGACGGCAGCCTCTCCCGCCGCGAGCTCGTCTTCCACAATGGCGGCGCCTGCATCGTGGCGATCGATGACCAGTACCAGACCTATCTCGTGCGCCAGTTCCGCAAGCCGTTCGAGCAGATGCTGCTGGAAGTCCCGGCCGGCAAGCTCGAGCCGGGCGAAGCGCCGCAGCTCTGCGCCGCCCGCGAGCTGACCGAGGAGACCGGCTGGGTCGCCAACACGATCGTGCCGCTCGGCAAGATGTACCCGACGCCGGGCTACTGCAGCGAAATCCTGCACCTGTATCTCGGTCTCGACCTCGACCAGGGGATCGCGCGGCCGGACGAGGGCGAATACCTGGATGTCGTCCCGATGCCGTTCGCGGAGGCTCTGGAGATGGCGGACCGGAACGAGATCCTGGATGCCAAGACCCAGCTCGCCCTGATCAAGGCGAAGCGCTACCTCGACACAGTCGGCTGGACGGCCCGCGGCGGCCGGACGGCTGTAAGCCGCGACGGAGAGGAAGGTTGAGCCGATGCCCGAGCCCGTGAACCGCCGACAGGAAATCAGCGGCATCCTCTACCTGACCGTAGCCGTGCTGCTTGCTGTCTCCTACTACGTCCCGTCGGCCAAGACGGGGGCTCTTGGCGCGGCGCTCGTGACGGCCGGCCATGCCCTGGTCGGCATCACCGCCATCGCCCTGCCGGTCCTGTTCCTGTACATGGCTCTGGAGCGCTTCCTGGCCAGCCAGCCCCGCATGACCAGCGAACGCTTCCGCTACGTCAGCCTGCTGCTGCTCTGCATCGCCGCCCTGATTCATACCCTGACGCTGGACGGCGAAGCCTTCCGCCGCCTGGCCGTTTCCTCCGGCAGCGGCAGTCCCTCGGCCTGGCGCTCGCTTGCGGTCCTGCTCCAGAGTGCCGTTGACCCGACCCGCTACACCGAACTGGCCCGTCTGAAGTCTGGCGGCCTGCTGGGTGGCGTGATCGCACAGGCCCTGGCAACGCTCGCCGGCAGCACCGGCGCGGCCATCATCCTCGGCGCCTTCATCCTGGCCCTGATTGTGCTTCTGTTCAATGTCTCCTATTCGCGCGCCATCAACCGCACGGCACAGGCCATCACCACCACCGGTGCACGCATGAACGATGCCGTACGTACGTCGGTCCAGACCATGCGCCAGAATGCCGAAGCTGACCGCAGCCGGGCCCGCACCGGCTACGACCTGCAGGTCGGTCCGGGACGCACGGCGAGCGCCGGTGATGCCGCAGCCCTGCCAATGACCCTGCCGGCGGCTTCCGCTGGCGGCAAGGCCGTTTCCACGGCCGCCGGTGCCGGCGGCACAGCCGGTTCGCCGGCCACTGCTGCCGGCGGCTTTGCCCAGGTCGGAAGCGGACAGTCTGTCGCTGATGCGCCAGCTGCTCCGGCAGCCGGACGCACGTCGTTCTGGAACAGCCTCTTCCATCCCCGTGACAGGGATTCGGCCCGCTCCGGCAGTCTGCAGTCCGATGCCGATGCCGCCTTCAGTCAGGCTGCCGGCGGTTCAGCTGGTGCCGGCCAGGCCGCCGATCCCCTGGCGGCCGTGCCCGAGTTCCTGCGCCAGTCCGCGGAACCAGTAGCAGCCGGCAGCAGCGGCGGATTCATGCTCATGCCTGACGCCGAGGAGTCAGCCGCCCTGACGGCGGCTGGCCTTGGACGCTCTGCCCTTGACGAGGACGGCGAGCCAGGCGACACGGATGGCCCGGATGTCATCCTGCCGGCTGGTGTCCGCCATATCGACGAGACCAATCCGCTTCGGGCTGCCATGCGCGGACAGGGTCTCGACCGCGGCGGCCGGACCGGTCTGGCCGGCGACACCGGCGAGGATGACGATGAATGGGCCGATGCCGATGACTTCGATGAAGAAGGCATCGCCGCTGACGGCTCAGCCCGCCCGGCCGCCGACGGCGGGGCCGTCGGGATCCGCCGGCCCCGCCGTGTCCGGGCCGAGCAGATTCCCATCCCGTACCAGAAGCCGCCGCTCTACCTGCTGAACTCAGAGACTGCCGCCGGCGTCACGCAGAATCTGCAGCGCATCCCGGAGCTGGGCCGCAAGCTCGAGTCCACGCTCAAGAGCTTCGGCGTCGACGCCAAGGTCGTCAACTACACGTCCGGCGCCACGATCACGCGCTTTGAGCTGACGCCCGGACCGGGCGTCAAGGTCAGCAAGATCGTCAGCCTGGCCGACGACATCGCACTCAACCTCGCCGCCATGGGCGTGCGCATCGAAGCGCCGATCCCAGGCAAGTCGGCCATCGGCATCGAGATTCCCAACAAGGAGACGACGCCGGTCCTGCTCCGGGCCATCCTCGAGTCGCCCGAATTCACCCGTGCCACCGCGCCCCTGACCGCTGCCCTCGGCCGCGACATCCAGGGCACGCCGATCCTCTGCGACCTGGCCCGGATGCCGCACCTGCTGATCGCCGGCTCGACCGGTTCCGGCAAGTCCGTCTGCCTGAACACGATCCTGATGAGCATCCTTTTCCGCTGCACGCCGGACGAGGTCAAGCTGCTGATGATCGACCCGAAGGTTGTCGAGCTCAGCATGTACAACCAGATCCCGCACCTGCTTGCGCCGGTCGTCACCGACCCGCGCAAGGCCGCCAACACGCTGCTCTGGGCCGTCAACGAGATGGTCCGCCGCTATGGCCTGTTCGCCGAGAAGTCGGTGCGCGACATCCACGGCTATCAGGAGGCCGCCAAGGCGAGCCCG
>CAYOHO010000066.1:0-8551 GCA_964403755.1 uncultured Oscillospiraceae bacterium | reverse complement strand
GCTTTTCGAGGCCGCGGTGGATGAAGCCGATCGAGGGGATCGCCTCGACGACCTTCTCGTCCTCGAGCACGAGGTCGAGGTGGATCGGCTCCGGCAGGACCGGGTGCTGCGGGCCGAAAGGCACGATGCTGCGCTTGGCCTGAAACGGGGTGACGCTGTGCGCCGGTGCTTCACTGGGGGCCGGGGCGGCGCAGGCGATGTCGCAGCTGTCACCCAGGACGACATGTTCCACAGAAGCCGGCTTGGCAGCCGGTGCCGGTTCCGCAGCCTTGCTCGGGGCGATCGGTTCTACAGCGCCTGCCTCCGCAGCCGGCGCCGGTTCGGCAGGCCGGGCCGGGGCAAACGGGGTCGGCACGGCCAGGCGGTAGAGGCCGCCCTGGTAGTCGATGCTCATGCTGGTGAAGGAGATGCCGAACAGGTCGTGGATCTCGTTTTCGTACAGGAATGCCGACGGATAGACGTGGCTGATGCTGGCCACGGTGCCGCCGGTGGGCACCGCCAGGCGATGGGTCAGCAGGACCGTGTTGTCGTCAAAGGAGTAGTTGATCTCGACGGCGGCCGTCAGCGTGGTGGCATGGATCTGCACCAGGCGCTGGCCGGCAGCCAGGCAGGCTTCGGCGCGGGCCACGACTGAGGCCAGGTCGAGCTCGAAGATCTGGAAGTGCTGCACCGGGGCAGCCGGTGCAGCCGCTGCCTTCACGGGCGTGACAGGATTTTGTTCAGTCATTTTCTCTTCTTCTCCTTGCGCTTGTGCTGCAGCCTGGCGGACTTCTCGTCCAGCAGCGCGACTGCCCGCACGACGCCGTCGATGATCGATTCCGGCCGGACGGCGCAGCCCGGCACATAGATGTCGACCGGCAGAACCTTGTCGACGCCGCCCTCGACGTTGTAGCACTCGGCGAAGATGCCGCCGGATGTGGCGCAGATGCCGACCGCGACGACGACCTTCGGGTCGGGCATCTGGTCGTAGAGCTGCTGCAGGACCGGCCGGTTCTGGGCGTTGACCGAGCCGGTCACGAGCAGGATGTCGGCATGCTTGGGGTTGCCGGTGTTGATGACGCCGAACCGCTCCACGTCATAGAGCGGCGTCAGGCAGGCCAGGACTTCGATGTCGCAGCCGTTGCAGCTCGTGCCGTCATAATGGAGGATCCAGGGTGACTTGGATACTTTCATGGATGAAGCCCTCCTCAGGGCGCAATGATCAGCAGGTTGGCCATCGCGAAGACGACGGCGACGAGCCAGGCACTGGACAGCATCACGTTCCACTTGACGCGGGCGAAGGTGTTGTCGAGCACAATCTGGAAGAAATAGACCAGCAGGGCGGCGGCGATGCCGAACACGGTCCAGGCGATGGACTGGCTGGCGAAGAACAGGAAGACGAGGCTCAGCAGCAGGATGGTCTCGTACCAGTGGGTCAGCTCGACCAGGGCCAGCGTGCGGCCGGTGAACTCGGTCGTGATGCCCTTGACGATCTCCTGGTGGCCGTGGTGCGACGTGCTGAGGTCGAACGGCGACTTGCGCAGCTTGATCGTCAGGATGAAGCAGTAGGCGATGAACACGCCGGGCAGGGCAAACAGGGCCGGTGCGGGCGCATGGATGATATCGCTGACATTGAAGGAGCCGGATGCCAGGTAGAACCCGACGCCCGACAGCAGGACGATCGGCTCGTCGGCAAGCATGGTCAGGAGCTCGCGGTCGGCGCCGATGCTGCTGTAGGGCGAGTTCGTCGAGTAGGCGCTGAGCACGAAGAAGATGCTCGCCAGCGTCAGGGCGAACAGGACCAGCAGCATGTCGCTGCCCCAGAAGAAGATGGCGCCCGTGAAGACCATGAACACCAGGTACATGAAGACCAGGAAGTTCTGCGAGTGGTTGATGACGGCTGTCTGCTTCTGCCAGAGCTTGTTCAGGTCGTAGAACGGCTGCAGCAGCGGCGGGCCCATGCGGCCCTGCATGCGGGCGGCGATGCGGCGGTCGATGCCGTTCAGCAGGCCGCCGAGGAAGGGCGCCAGCAGGATGTAGGCGATCAGGGAGACAATCTTCAGCGCCACAGGATCACCCCCACACTGACCAGGCCGATGCCGGCCATCACGATGCCGCTCAGCCATATGGCCGGCTTCAGAAGCTTCTGTTCGCCGAAATAGCGTCCGAGATACCAGTTGGAGAGGAAGACGCGCTTCTCGCGTCCGGTCGAGTCCGTGAACATGCGGTTGTCGCCCTGGTTGATGCCGGACATGTAGACCGTTGTCACCTTCTCGTCCATGCCGGCGAACAGGCGCATGCCGAACGGCACGAACGCGATCATGCCGAGCATGAGCAGCATGATGACCTGGTTGCCGCGGCTGATGATCGATTCCGCCGCACCGGGGAAGAGGTCGCGCAGGAAGGGCTCGATCAGCGAGTGCGAGATCTGGGGAAAGCCGATGCAGAGGATGACGACGAGCATGCCGAGCAGGAACAGGCTGCCGTAGGCGGCCTTGCTGACGCGGTTGCGGATGCGCTCGCTGCGGTGCAGGACGGCGATGATCTTGCCCAGCCACTTGGTCCAGTACATCAGGGTCGCGGCGCTGCCGAAGACCAGCATCATCAGGACCAGCATGTTGCCGGAGTCGATGAACGCCTTCATGGCCGCCCACTTGGAGATCAGCATGCCGAACGGGGCCAGGAACATGCCGGCGATGCCGATGGTCATGGCCAGCCCGAGGCCGGGCAGCTTGACCACCAGGCCGTGCATGTCCTCGATGTCGCGGCTGCCGATGGCCTGCTCGATTGAGCCGACGGTGAGGAAGAGCAGTGATTTGGACACGGCGTGGAACAGAATCAGCATGGTGGCCGCCCAGAGCGCCTCGTAGGTGCCGATGCCGGCGCAGGCGACGATCAGGCCGAGGTTGGCGACCGTCGAATAGGCCAGCACCTTCTTGCCGTCCGACTGCGAGATCGCCAGCAGCGAGGCGATCAGGAAGGTCAGGCCGCCGGAGGCGATGACCATGATGCCGGCGCCGTTGCCGACCAGCAGCGGGCTGATGCGGATCAGCAGGTACACACCGGCCTTGACCATGGTCGAGGAATGCAGCAGGGCCGAGCTGGGCGTCGGCGCCACCATGGCGCCGAGCAGCCAGCGCGAGAACGGCAGCTGGGCCGACTTGGTCAGGCCGGCCACGCCGAGCAGGACCGCCGGGATGACCAGCGGGTGTGTGCCGACGGAGGCCAGGACACCGCGCAGCTCGGTGATGCCGAGATGGAAGCCCAGATAGAGGATGGCGCCGACGAAGCAGACGCCGCCCAGCAGGTTCAGGATCAGGGCGCGCTCCGC
Organism: uncultured Oscillospiraceae bacterium; assembly: GCA_964403755.1. Taxonomy (GTDB): domain Bacteria; phylum Bacillota; class Clostridia; order Saccharofermentanales; family UBA5734; genus JAXGXQ01. The sequence continues at coordinate 5,241 of CAYOHO010000066.1, read as the reverse complement.
ATTCGTGTTCGCCTCTTCCGAGCCGGGGTAGCGGATCAGCAGGTAGGAGATCAGGGTCGTGACTTCCCAGAAGAAGTAGATCCAGACGAGGTCGTTCGAGACCACGATGCCGTACATCGGCGTCAGGAAGAGGTAGAGCAGCGCGATGAACAGGTTGCTCCGGTCCTTCTGCTCCGGGTGGTGCTGATGATGCTTTTCCATGTACGGAATCGCATACAGGCAGATGAGGCTGCCGACCACGGAGACGATCCCGATCATGAGCAGATTGAGCTTGTCGACGAAGATATGGTGGCCCATGTCACGGCTCGTGTGGCTGCCGCCGAGCTCGAACCACATCAGGGTCGCCACCTGGAAGACGGCAAAGAGGGAGATCGTCCACTTGCGCCGGCGGATGCCGACCCAGGCCAGGTAGATGGCCAGCAGGGCCTCGAACACCAGCATGTAGTGGTTGTACGTGTCGGCGCTGACCAGGTAGTAGTAGTCAGGCTGGTTGTATTGACTGATGAACATGACCGCGGCGATTCCGGTGAGGACAGCTGCCGTCAGCACGGCGACGATGCGCTTGAGCTTGGGCTGCCGCAGGACCAGCTGCAGAGCAGCCGCGACCATGGGAATCAATAATAAATATGATATATTTTCCATGTTAACCCCTTCCCGCAGGATCTGTCCGGCATTGCATGGAAAAACGGATCCACGTGTCGGGCCAAATGCCATTATATACCTGTCTGAAAGCATTCTCAAGCACGTGGCGCCGCCGCAGGGCCACGGTTTCCGGCAAGTGTCTTGTACGTCATGCACATATTTAATATTGATATATAACCAAATCGGTTGCTATCGTAAACGCTTCCAGAATGTCGCCAGATGCCGCCTGGCCTGCTTCCGGAAAGCCGCCTGAAGTGGCTTTTTTTCGACCAGATGGCCCATGACGACGGCAGTATGCGTTTGCGGTGGCGGGCAGCCGCAGCACCCCTGCAAGTCCAATGAGCGCTTCCTTCAGATGGAAATCGTGCTAGTCATCAGCCAGAAATGCGACCGGAGGCCGGAACGAGCCAGCCTTTCGGCGGAATCACAGGCCTGCCGGGATGGCTGGCAGTGCCCTGGCGGGATCAGGATAAGCAGTGCTCATTTTGACAAAATTTTATTTCATAATGTAAAAGATACTTTACATCATGCGTTTTACGGTTTACAATTAGGACAGTAAACAGCACATGAAAAGGAGCGTGACGGGTATGTCCTATCAGGAGAAGCGTACACTGGTCTCCCTCGTATCGGGAATATTGCTGCTGGCGGCATATTGCATCTATGCATTTGGACGGGTCCGGGCGGGACTGGCCGCTGCGGATGACCTGAAGTTCTGGGCAGCGACCATCCTGGTGTTTGTCGGCATCGGGGTTGTCGCGATGGTCATCATTCAGATCGTGTTCCATATTCTGCTTTCCATTGCGATCGCGGTCAAGGAACAGGTTCGCGGCGGCAAGTGCGACGACAAGGAGATTGAAAAAACGCTTGAGCTGGAAATGGTTGAAGACGAGATGGACAAGCTGATCGAGCTCAAGTCGATGCGGATCGGCTTTGCCCTGACCTGTGCCGGCTTCATTGCCGCTCTGGCTTCGCTGGTCCTGAACTACTCGCCAGCGGTCATGCTCAACATCCTGTTCTTCTCCTTCAGCATCGGCTCGATGGCGGAAGGCGTGACGCAGCTGTACTTTTATCGAAGGGGCGTCAAAAATGCCTAGGAAATTTGTGATCACAAACAACATCCGGAAACTGCGTTTCTTTGCCAATGAAATGACGCAGCAGCAGCTGGCCGAGAAGGCCGGGGCTTCCAGGCAGACGATCATGGCGATCGAGGCGGGCAAGTACTCGCCGTCGCTGGAACTGGCGTTCCGCATAGCCGACGCGTTCGGCGTCACGATCATCGAAGTGTTCGGCTACGAGATCACGGAGGACTCAAAGTGAAGGCGATTGTCTTTGACCGTCATGGTACGCCCGATGCACTCTCGCTGCGCGAGGTTGCGAAGCCGACACCCGGTAACGGTGATGTTCTGGTCAGGATCCACGCAGTATCAGTCAACGCCGCGGATTATCGCTCCATGCGGATGGGGATCATCCCCAAAAGCCGGATATTCGGTTCCGACATCGCGGGTGTTGTGGAAGCCGTGGGCGGCCAGACCAGCCGGCTGGCCATCGGCGATGCGGTGTTCGGCGACATATCCGCCTGCGGCTTCGGCGGCTTCGCCGAATATGCGGCGGTTCCCGAACGCCTGCTGGCCCTGAAGCCGCCCAGCGTACCGTTTGCGACGGCGGCAGCCGTTCCCATGGCTGCGGTGACCGCGTTGCAGGGCCTGCGCCTTCCGGATGCCGTCCAGCCGGGACAGAATGTCCTGATCTACGGGGCCGGCGGCGGCGTCGGCAGCTTTGCCGTCCAGCTCGCCCGGCATTTCGGCGCGACGGTTTCCGCCTTCTGCGGCGCAAGGAACGTGGAGCTGGTCCGTTCGCTCGGCGCCGACCCTGTCCTGGACTATGCACGGGAGACCCTTGCCGGAAGCGGCGCCCGGTACGACCGCATTCTGGCGATCAACGGCCGACAGCCCCTCATAGCCTACCGGCGCGCCCTGAAGCCCGGGGGTACGGCTGTGATCGTGGGCGGTGCGCTTTCCCAGGTCATCCCGGCTCTTCTGCTGGGGCCCATGCTGTCGCTGGGCGGCCGGGCGGTCCGTACGCTGGCCGCCAGGGCCAATGTGGCGGACCTGGCATTCATCATCAGGCTCGTCGAAGCAGACGAGATCCGGCCGGTCATTGACCGGTGCTTTCCATTGGCCGACACTGCCGCAGCCGTGCGCGGCCTCAGCGAAGGCCACGCCCGCGGCAAGGTTGTCATCACCGTACCCTGAACTGTCATCACGGTACCCTGAGCTGTCATCACGGTACCCTGAGCTGTCATCATCGTACCCTGAGCGGCAGGCTGACCGGCGATCAGTTCCATCATTGAAGAAGGGCTACGCCCGCGCAGTTTGCAGCTGCCCGGGCGTAGCCCTTTACCATTGCTTCCAGCCATTCAGGGCCGGCTTTCCATGCCGTTGGGCTGGCGCCGGACCAGATGCGGGTCTGCGCCTCAGCCCTGTGCGGCCGCGCCCGCTGCGGCGCCGGCGCGCGCTGCCTCTGCCGGCTGCGGCTTCTTCACGGCAAGGATCAGGACGATGCCGACCGCCGCGGCGATGGCCGCGATCACAAAGGCCGGGAACATCAGGTTGATGTCCTTGGCGGCGATGTTCTTGTAGTAGCCGGCGATGTAGGACGACACGACGGCGCCGATGCCGAAGCCGATCAGGACCATGCCATAGTTGGTCGCCATGTGCCGGCTGCCGAAGAGGTCGGCCGTGAAGGCGGGGAAGGTGCTGAGGAAGCCGCCGTAGAAGAGGCCGATGAAGCCGATCAGCACATAGATGAGATAGCCCGTCGCCACGTTGACCAGCAGCGACAGCAGCGCTGTGCCAGCCAGCAGAACGATGATGGTGTTGCGGCGGCCAAGCTTGTCGGAAGCCCAGCCCCAGAAGAGGCGCCCGAAGGAGTTGAACAGCGAGATGACGAGCACGCCGACCGTGGCCGTCTCGGCCATGCCCTTGGCGATCGCGATCGGCTTGGCGAAGCCGATCATCATCAGGCCGCCCATGCAGGCCAGCATCAGGGTGGCCGTCAGCATGTAGAACTGCGGCAGGCGCAGGACCTCTCCCGGCGTATAGTCACGCCCGGCGTGGGGCGAGCCGGCAGCCGGCGGAACATAACCGGCCGGCAGGTAGCCCTTTGGCGGATCCTGGACAAACCAGCCGCCGATTGTGCAGACAACCGCGAAGATTCCGGCCAGGACCAGGAAGGTCGGGGTCTCGCCCCTGCCGGTGCCGCCGAAGCGGCTGATCAGGGTTTCGATCAGCGGGGTGAACAGCACGCCGCCGAAGCCGAGCGAAGCCACGATGATGCCGGTGATGAAGCCGCGCTTGTCGGGGAACCACTTCTGGGCGCAGGCGATGGTCGTCGAGTAGGTGAACCCCATGCCGACACCGCCCAGCACGCCATAGGTGACCCAGAGCAGCCAGGGCGCAGCCGGCGTGACGAAGGAGGCACTGGCGAATCCGAGCGCCAGGATGAGGCCGCCGGCGATGACGGTGTTGCGGGGGCCGAATCGGCCGGCCAGCCGGCCGCCGATTGTGCTGCCGACCGAAAGCGTCGCCAGCAGCAGCGAGAAGGTAAGGCCGGCGGCGGCATTGTCGCCTCCGAAGATGCTCTTGGCGATGCCGTTCTGGAACAGGCTCCAGACATAGGCGGTGCCAAGGCAGAGCTGGATGGCGATGGCGGCGATGACTGGGATGACGCGGTTGGGCTTGTGATCCATGGGTCCCCCTTGACCTGCTGCGGTCGCAAATCTATTGCCATTGTTTTGGGATGGTTTAAATGTACGGTATGAAGCCATCCCTGACAATTGCCGCCAATCGGCCCGGGGTCATGTTTCATGCTGTTTTATGGCCTGATTCTGCCCTGTTTGAATTCATCCGGATATATTTTCATATTGTTATGTGTTTCGCATGATGAAACCGTCACGGACCCGCTGGATCATGCGCCAGACGAGGAATGTCAGCCACGGTGACGGGCGCTTCTTTTGCCCGAAGTCCCAGGCGCCCCAGGCCTTCCATTCCGATTCCGGCGTGAACCGGCCTTCGCTGTCGGCCTTGGCCAGGATAATCTGGATCATGTCGTGCAGCCGCGGGTCGCCGATGGCCTGCGGAAACTGCGACAGGATGTCGGCAACATGGATGATGTCATACCAGATAAAGGGCGCCTTGAGCTTGCGGAAATCGGTTCCCATATAGAACATGAAGGGATGGCGCTCGCGGCTGTGTTCCCAGAGTCCAAGCAGGCAGGCAACGCCGGCGCTGGCCTCGGCACCGGCCTTCCGCTCCGGAAAGCAGCTCAGCAGCCGGAGCATCGCCAGGGTGGCATAGGGGCAGGGCTCATCCCGGCGCCCGGGGCCGCGGAAAGGCGCGAGCTCGGGCGAGACCACACAGGGCCAGCCGGATTCGAGCGTCAGGCCCAGCAGATAGGCAAGCGGCGCTTCCAGATCACCGGGCGGGACCAGTTCCATCCTGGCAGCCGCATACATCAGCAGTGGCGCATCGCACAAGGCCCAGGCGCGCTTCTGCGCGTCGTCGCCGGCAGCTGCGGCTGAAGCCGGCCCCGCTGCCGCAC
>CAYOHO010000065.1:0-8603 GCA_964403755.1 uncultured Oscillospiraceae bacterium | reverse complement strand
CCGCCGGCGTGGATGGCGGAGGGCTTGAAGGAGCCGCCGAGCGTGTACATCTTGGCCATCGGCGTGATCCGGCCGGTGTCGCAGAAGTCATAGGCATAGCGGCCACGGGTGAGGGACGGGCAGGAAGACGGCTCGACCGCGATGAAGTAGGGGTGGCGGTCACCGCGCAGCTTGTCGCCCATGAACGGGGCCATCAGGCCGCCGAGGTTGGAGCCGCCGCCGGCGCAGCCGATGACGATGTCCGGGTACTCGCCGATCTTTTCCATGGCCAGTTTGGACTCGAGGCCGATGATCGACTGGTGCAGCAGCACCTGGTTGAGCACGGAGCCGAGGACATAGCGGCAGTTGGGCGTCTTGACGGCCAGCTCGACCGCCTCCGAGATCGCCGTGCCGAGGCTGCCGGTCGACTCCGGATCATCGGCCAGCATCTTCTTGCCGATGTCGGTCGTCGTGCTCGGGCTGGCGATGACCTTGGCGCCAAAGGTTTCCATGACAGCCTTGCGGTAGGGCTTCTGCTCATAGGAGCTCTTGACCATGAAGACGGTCAGTTCGACGCCGAAGAGCGCGCAGGCGATGGCGAGGGCGGTGCCCCACTGGCCGGCTCCGGTCTCGGTGGTCAGGTGGTAGATGCCCTGCTGCTTGGCGTAGTAGACCTGGGCGATGGCCGAATTGAGCTTGTGGCTGCCCGAGGTGTTGTTGCCTTCGAACTTGTAGTAGATCTTCGCCGGCGTGCCGAGCGCCTTCTCGAGATTGTAGGCGCGGCAGAGCGGGGAGGGGCGGTAGACCTTGTACTGGGCGATGATTTCCTCCGGAATGTCGATGAAGCGCGTCTCACTGTCGAGCTCCTGCTTGCAGAGCTCTTCGCAGAAGATCGGGGAGAGATCCCCGACGGTCAGCGGCTGGAGTGTGCCGGGATGGATCAGCGGATCGGGCTGCTGCTTCATGTCGGCCCGCACGTTGTACCACTGGCGGGGCATCTCGTCTTCGGTGAGGTAGGTGCGGTAGGGGATCGATGTGCTCATGTGTGCCTCGCTTTCTGGAACGCAGTGCGCTCCATTTCCGGCCGTGCCGGTGTATTGACGCGTCCGGCAGCGACCGGACGGCGTTTGGCGAAAAACAAAAAAACCCTTGTCCTCTACTGGGACAAGAGCCTTGCTCCTGCGGTACCACCCGGTTTGGTCCCGTGTCTGCGGGACCCGCTTTGCGCAGATGCCAGCCGGATAGGTTACGCTGCCACGGCTTTGGCGCCGCTGCGGCTTCAGGCCGGCTGAGACCTGTTCCCCTGGTAACGGGCGGATTCCCCGTCAGCGCCTACTGCCGGCCTTCACCGGGTTCGGGCTGCCCTCGCAGATCCATTCATCCAGGTCCGTGATGCGCCCCTTGCACTGCCGGGCACTCGCTGGGATTCGGTTCCTGGACTACTCATTCTGCTCAGCGGTTTGCTGTATAATGAATTGAACAAAGCATAGCGGCTGGCGGCGCGCCTGTCAACCCCCTTGCCCGCCGCTGAGCCGTTATTCGGAGCCGACACGGAGGAGGAGACGCGCATGCCGAAGCCGACAGAACCAGTCGTCCGGGCGTCTACCACCGCCGGTCCGTCTGCCGCCGCGGGTTCGTCTGCTACCGCCAGTCCGTCCGCCGCCGCGGGTTCGTCCGCCGCCGCGGTTTCGTCTGGTTCGGCCCGCGACTGGTACCGGCTCGACAACGCCGCCAAGATCTTCCCTGTGATCCGCGGTTCGCGCCACATCACGATCTTCCGCCTGCAGGCCGTGCTGCGCCAGCCGGTCGACCCGGCTGTGCTGCAGGAGGCGCTCGACCGCACGCTGCCGCGCTTCCCGTTCTTCCATGTCGGCCTGCGCCAGGGCTTCTTCTGGTACTATCACGAAAGCTGCAGCCAGCGGCTGCTGGTTGAGCCCGATGTGGCCAACCCGCTGCGCCCGATGACCCGGCACGAGCTGCGCCGGCAGCTGCTGCGCGTCCGCTACGGCGAATACCACATCGCCGTCGAGTATTTCCATTCGCTGACCGACGGCTATGGCGGCAGCGTCTTCCTCAAGACCCTGACCGGTGTCTACCTGCAGCTCTGCGGCCAGCCAGCCGCGCCAGGCGGCGGCTTCCTCGACATCGAGGCGCCGCCGGCGCCGGCGGAAGCGGAGGACGCGTACAGCCGCCACTCGACGCTGCGCTCCGTGCGGCGCCCGTCCGAGCCGAAGGCCTGGCACGTGCGCGGCACGCCGTTTGTTGGCCACCACCTGCGCGTGATCACCGGACTCGTGCCGGCCGCGGCCATCCGTGAGCGGGCGAAGGCGCTTGGCGTCACCGTCACCGAGCTCCTGACCGCCGTCTATATTGAGCAGCTCTACCGCATCCAGCAGTCGGAGGGGGAGGCGGCTGGCCGGCGCCGTCCGTATCTGCCAGTGCGCGTGTCGGTGCCGGTCAATGTGCGCTCGTTCTACCCGACCGAGACGCTGCGCAACTTTGCACTCTTCGCCACGCCCGGCATCAGTCCGGCCATCGGCAACTACACATTTGACGAAATACTCCGGCTGGTGCATCATTTCATGCGCTACACCGTGACCGACAAGTACCTGCATGTGCTGATGGCCGCCAACGTCAATCCGGAGCGGAGCCTGCTGCTGCGCCTGACGCCGCTGCCGCTCAAGGTCCTCGTCATGCGCGCTGTCTACGGCTTCACCGGCGAAAGCCGCTTTGCCAGCAGCCTCTCGAACCTCGGCGCCACCGCCGTGCCGCCGGGCTTCGCCGATGCCGTCGAACGCATCGACTTCCTGCTTGGCCCTTCGCGCGTCAACCCGGTCAACTGTGGCGTCATCAGCTTCAACGGCCAGCTCTCGATCACCTTCACGGCGACCATCCGTGAAACCGAGGTCGAGCGCGCCTTTTTCACGCGGCTGGTCCGGCTCGGCCTGCCGGTGCGCATCCTGAGCAACTTTCGTCCCGATGGCAGCCAGGCCTGAGGGCAAGACGGCCGGCAGCGACCGGACAACAGCCAATATGCCCGACGGCGGCGAAGCCGGGGGATGACGGCCGGCAGCGGCCGGAGGGGGAGCGACATGTCATACTGTGTGAACTGCGGCGTCGAGCTGGAAGCATCCGAGCGGGTCTGCCCGCTTTGCGGCACGGAGGCCGTCAATCCGCGCCAGCCCTACGACGACAAGGCCCGCCGGCCCTATCCAACCCAGATTGACCCGATCACCGAGCGCATCAACCGGCAGTTTGTCGTGGCGATCATCAGCATCCTGATGGCGCTGCCGGCGGTGCTCGTAATCGCCATCGACCGGTTCTACACCGCCGGCCTCGACTGGAGCCTGATTGTCGCCGGCGCCCTGGCCATGCTCTGGGTGTTTGTCTGCCCGTCCCTGCTGATGCGCAAGCCGACCTTCCTCAAGATTGTCGTGCCAGCGCTGCTCGCCGTCCTGGCTTTCCTGCTGCTGGTGAACCGGTTCTTCTTCATGGCTGACTGGTATGCCCGCCTGGCCCTGCCGATCGTGCTGGTCTTCGGTGCCCTGGTGATTGTCTGCGGCGAGCTGATCGTCCGGCGAATTCTGCGCAGCTTCTACATACCCGCCGCCATCCTGACCGCAGTCGGCATCCTGGTCAGCGCCATCGAGCTGATCGTCAACCGCTACCTGATTGGCCACATCAGCATCCAGTGGTCGCTGTTCATCCTGATCCCCTGCCTGGCCTTGGCCGGCATTGCCGTCTCGATCGCCCGCCGCCGCAGCATTCAGGACGAGATCCGCAAGCGTCTGCACCTGTAGGCGGCAGCCATTCAGCGGCTGCCGGCCAGCGGCAGCCCGCCCGGACCGGCTGCCTGCGAACGCCTGCGGCCGGCTGCGGGAACAGCCATGGCGCAGCGCTTGATATGAATTATATGGAATGACGTTTTTTAGAGAAACGATCATGAAACTGACAACGTGATCAATTTATGGCAAGGCGAGCCGGGAAAGGCCGCCGAAACCTGAAAATTTGTAAATGCTTCATGAATCAAAGCATTTTTTCATGTCCAATATGTCAATAAACTTGACCCAGATTCTAGTATGATTACCGAAAAATTACAGAACTTGTCTAAATAAATTGACGCAGAAACCGACACGCCATATAATGACAAAGGTTTGTTGCTGCAGCCTGTCCAATCCGGACCGCTCTGGCCAGCAGGCCCCCCATCCAGAATCATTACAGCAAGAGGAGGGTCTATGCACAAGTTCAGGTTCGGTCAAAAACAGACAAAAAACCTGATTGTGAGCATGATGATGGCGGCCGTGATCGCTGTTCCCATGTTCGCCCAGCCCCTTGGTCTCGCGTTGACGTCTGCCGTTCCGGTTGCCAATACGAATGAAGCGCAGCAGGTGCTTCTCAGCTCTGAGACCGCTCCCGATCTTGAACCCCTTGAATCCCTGGACACACTGGACATCGACCTGAACCGCTCCCGCCTCGAGGCTGGCCTCGATGAGGAAGCCCTGACCGCCGGCTCGGATGCCGATCAGGCTGACGATGAAATTGCCCTGCCGGATGAGAACGGCGACATCGATGTCGAGGATCCGTCGCAGACGGGCGCCCCCGAGGCCGCTGCCGAGCCCGTGGACAACATCACCGCCATCGATTCCCGGGCTGCCTACATCGCCAAGAGCGGCGTCAACCTGCGGGCGGCGCCGGACACGAACAGCGCCGTCCTGGACCAGCTGTCGATGGGCGATAAGGTCACGCTTACGGGAGAGCTTGCCGGCTGGAAGCGCGTGAAGGATGCCGCCGGCCGTGAAGGCTATGTGGCCGAGAACTTCATCACCCAGACCATGCCCTTCGCCGACAAGAACGACACCGTCTATGTCACGAAGAATGGCGTCAACCTGCATCAGGAACCCTCTTCCGGCGCTGCCAGCCTGGGGGTGATGAGCGCCAATACGAAGCTCACCCGCACCGGCATCGGCGATGGCTGGACCCGCGTCCGCAATGCCGCCGGCAAGACCGGCTACGTCGCCAGCAGCTTCCTGACCGCGACTGCGCCTCGAACGGCTGCCAAGTCATCCGGAACGACGGTTGCTCCGGTCAATTCCAGCGGCAACCGGGTTGTCGACATTGCCTACAGCATGCTCGGCGTGCGCTATGTCTTCAGCAGCGAGTCTCGTTCCGGCGTCGACTGCTCCGGCCTGATCTACTACTGCTACAAACAGGTCGGCATCTCCGTGCCGCGCAGCTCTTATGAGTATGCCAACTTCGGCACCGCCGTCACGCTGGCCACCATGCAGCCCGGCGATGTCATCGCCATGGACACCCGCCGCAGCGACGGCCGCACCAGCATCACGCATGTCGGCCTCTATGTCGGCGGCGGCCAGATGATCCACGCCTCCTCCTCGATCGGGCGTGTCGTCAAGACAAGCGTCTCCCAGTACCTGAGCTACGGCATCAAGCTGATCACCATCCGCCGCATCCGCGGCTGATCCCGCCAGACCGGCTGCAGCGTCATCCGGCGACTGTACCCAGAAAGGCGACAGGCTTTCCAGGCTGCCTGTCTTGTTGACCACCATGAATGTTAAGCGTGCAGCAGGTGTCCTGCTCCCGATCTTTTCCCTCCCCGGCCCCTTCAGCATCGGCTGCTTCGGAAACGAAGCAGTCGATTTTGCGCGGATGCTCAGCCGCATGGGCTTCTCCTGCTGGCAGATCCTGCCGATCAATCCGCCGGCTGCCGGCGACTCGCCCTACCAGTGCTACTCCGCCTTCGCCGGCAACCCGCTGCTGATCGACCTGCGCCAGCTGGTCACGGAAGGCCTTCTCAGTGAATCCGACCTTGATACCATCGCCGCACCTGCGTCGCCGCATCGCTGCGACTATGAGCAGGCAGCTGTCACGCACGGCCGGCTGCTGGCCAAGGCTTTTGCCAGCTGTCCGCCCGAGCGTGTCGCCGTCATCCGGGATGCCATCCGGCGCGAGCATCCGGAGGTCGTCGACTATGCCCTGTTCACAGCCATCCGCAGGCACTTCGGCGAACGGCCCTGGCCGGAATGGCCCGACCGCGAACTGCGCAGCCATGACCCGCTGGCGCTGGCCCGGTTCGAGACGGAGCACGGTGACGATGTCAGCTTCCAGCTGTTCTGCCAGTACTGGTTCTTCCGGCAGTGGTTCGCCCTGCGGGCGGAGATCAACGCCATCGGCATCTGCATCATGGGCGACCTACCGATCTATGTCGGCTACGACAGCGCCGACGTCTGGGCTCATCCCGACCAGTTCGAGCTGGACGAGAACCTGCAGCCGATCGAGGTCTCGGGCGTGCCGCCCGACTACTTCACAGCCGACGGCCAGCTCTGGGGCAATCCCCTGTTCAACTGGGACAGGATGGCTGCCGACGGGTTCACCTGGTGGAAGGCCCGCATCCGGGCCAGCTTCGAGCTGTTCGACCGTTTGCGGCTGGACCATTTCCGGGGCTTTGTCAATTATTGGTCAGTCCCGTTTGGCGAGAAAACAGCCCGGAATGGCCGCTGGCGGCCCGGTCCGGGCATGAAGCTGATCGACGCCTTCCGGGCGGCCTGCCCGCAGGGCGACCTGGTTGCCGAGGACCTCGGCGCCAGCGATGACGGCACGGTGGCCGCCTTCCTTGAGCAGACCGGCCTCCCCGGCATGCGCATTATCCAGTTCGCCTTCGGCGGGGATGAAGCAAACGTCCACCGTCCCCACAACTACAAGCAGAACTGCATCGTCTACAGCGGCACGCACGACAACCCCACCCTGCTCGGCTGGCTGTGGGAAACCGAGGTGCCGGACCGCGAATTCGGCCTGGAATACGCCGGCTTCGACCCGAACGGCGACTGGGGCCAGGGCGGGCCGCACAGCCGTTCCATCCAGGCCCTGTTGCGCGTCATCTGGCAGTCGGTGGCCAGCCTGCTGATCGTGCCCGTGCAGGACATGCTGGGCTTCGGCAACGACACGCGCATGAATGTCCCCGGACAGGCTGCCGGACAGTGGCGCTGGCGCGTGACCCGGGAGGAGCTCGACAGCATCGACGTCGAGGCGTTCCGCCGCCTCAACCGAATCTACGGGCGCGACCGCTCTCCGGCTCCTCCAAGCACTTGTGACCAGACGGTAAATTGCATATAATGAGTACTTGTTGTGACCTGCTCCTGCCTGATTCCGCCTAAAATCCGGGCACGGCTGATCAAACGGACTGTCTAAGAAAGAAAGGACGTGCATACGGAACATGGCGAAACGCTCATTTTCCAAATCAAGCACCAAGGCTAAGCCCGCGACCTTCTTCATCATGGTTGCGGTCATCCTGCTTGCCCTCCTGCTTGCCACCTTCGGCATCTCGATCCCCGTTCCCGGTCAGACGGACTATCTGGAGCTGAAGGGCGCCCGCAGCATCCGCTTCGGCATCGACATCAGCGGCGGCGTCGAAGCGGTATTCGCACCGAAGAACTTCCAGGGCGTGCCCACCGAAGACCAGCTGAACTCGGCCCGCTCCATCATCGAGCTGCGCCTCGACAAGAACAATATCCTGGACCGTGATGTGACCACGGACAGCAAGAACGGCCGCATCCTGGTCCGCTTCCCACGCAAGTCGGGCGACACACAGTCCAGTGCCGGCGAGGCCCTGAAGGAGCTTGGCGAGACCGCCCTGCTCACCTTCAAGGAGCCGGACGGCAAGGTCGTGCTCTCCGGTGCCGATGTCGTCAAGGCCACCCCGGCCGTCGACACCCAGTCCAGCGAACCGATCGTCCAGCTGGAGCTGAGCAGCGAAGGTGCCCAGAAGTTCGCCGAAGCCACGGCACGCCTGGTCGGCCAGAAGATCTCGATCTACATGGACGAGACCATGATCTCCGATCCGGTCGTCGAAACGGCAATCACCGGCGGCAATGCCATCATCACCAAGATCGGCAAGGTTGAGGATGCAGTCGCGCTCGCCAACAAGATCAGCGCCGGCGCCCTGCCGTTCGCGCTGCAGTCAATCAGCAGCAGCCAGATCAGCCCGACCCTCGGCAAGGAGGCGCTCAACGTCATGACGTCGGCCGGCCTCGTCGCCTTCCTGCTCATCTGCGTCTTCATGATCGCCTTCTACCGGCTGCCGGGCTTCGTTGCCTGCTTCTCGCTGCTGGCCCAGACGATCGGCATCCTGCTGAGCATCTCGATCCCGCAGCAGACCCTGACCCTCCAGGGCATCGCCGGCATCATCCTCTCGATCGGCATGGGTGTTGACGCCAACATCATCATCGCCGAGCGCATCAAGGAAGAGATCCGCTCCAATGGCGGCAATGTCCTGTCCGCCATCAAGAACGGCTTCACCCGCGGCTCCTCGGCGGTAGTTGACGGCAACGTGACAGTGGCCATCGCGGCTGTCACGCTGATGGTCTTCGGCTCCGGCACACTTTATTCCTTCGGCTATTCCCTGCTGTTCGGCACGATCTTCAACACCCTGATCGGTGTTCTCGCCACCCGTCTGATGATCGAGTCCCTCAGCAACTATAAAGCGCTCCGGAGCCCGCGGCTCTATGGCGGAAAGCGGGTGCAGGCATAATGTATCGGTTTTTCCTGAAACGCAAGATCTTCTTTGCCCTTTCGATCGGCATCATGATCGCCGGCATCCTCTTCTCGCTGAT
>CAYOHO010000064.1:0-8606 GCA_964403755.1 uncultured Oscillospiraceae bacterium | reverse complement strand
CCTCCGTCTGCTCATCCGGAACATTCAGCGTCCTGACGCTCTCGCGGACATACATCGACATGGGCATGAAGTAGCCCGGCGGCATCTGCCCTTCGATGATCTGCAGGATCATCTCCATCGCCTTCTCGGCCAGTTCGTGGGGATTGACGCCAACAGCCGTCAGGCTTGGCGTCAGGATCTGCGAAATGGTGGAATCGCTTGAGGAAACCATCGAAACATCGTCCGGAACCCGTATGCCCCGGCTGTTCAGGTGCTTCAGGATCTTGCCGGCAATGATGCTTTCATCGACATAGATGGCTGTCGGGGGCTCGCGCGTGACCTTCGGATCAAACAGGCGGTCGACACTGGCCAGGATCTGGTCGATGCTCCGGTTGCCGCCCTTGCAGACATAGGACACGTTCAGGGGCACGCCGCGGGCGGCCAGGGCATGGATGTAGCCGTCGAAGCGGTGGTTCGACTGGTCCCACACATTGGGATAGAGGAAATTGGGAATAAAGGCGATGCGGGTGTGGCCCTGGTCGATCAGGTACTCGATCAGCGTCTTGACGCCGTTGCGGTAGTCGGGCGCCAGGTAACTGAACTCGTTGTCCAGGCCGATGTAGTCCTTGGTCGGGTAGAGCAGGACGGGCACGCCGTTGCGCTTCAGCTTGAGCAGCTGCTTCTCTGTCATCGAGCTGTTGGCAACAAAGATCGCGTCGTAGTGGCGGCTGATCAGCTCGTCGACATACTCCTCCTTGACGCGGCCGTTCTCGTCCTGGATGATCGTGAGCAGGGAGACGTTGTAGCCGTATTTGTAGGCAATCCCCTCCATGTTGAACAGGAGGTCGTTGAACATGTCGTTCAGCGCATTGCCCCGGAGGACGGCAATGTGGTTCGTCTTCTTCTTCAGCAGGCTGCGCGCGATCTGGTTGGGAATGTAGCCCAGCTCCTGGACCGCCTTGAGGACGGCGTCCCGCTTCTCCTGCTTGACATAGTTGGAGTTGTTGAGGACATAGGAGACGACAGTGGGCGATACATTGGCGCGCCTGGCAACATCTTCCCGGGTAATCATGAAGCAACCTCACTGAATCGTGCGACCTGTCGCAGCGATGCTGGAATCAGATTTATGTGGCTATAAACAGGGATTTGCATGTGAAATCCGGCCATTTTGCCCATCTGCCGGGGTCAGCTGCCGTCACAGGCCGGATAGCCGGTCCGTGCCTGGCAGCGCCGATCCCTGTTTATAAATACCAATTTATACTGTAGCAGATCGGCGCCAGCGCTACAAGATGCCAGCCGGTGGAATTTGCACCATCTGGCGACTGACAGGCGGTCTCCGGTGCTGGCTGGTCCCGCTGCGGTTTTGATGCGACGGAACCAATCGTGATATGATAGTGGAAAATCACCGCCTTCAGATCCCTCATAGACCGGCATAGCCGCTGCCGCCACGGCAGCCGGCTCTCTTCATGATCGTGAGGAAAGGACAGCATGCTGCGGACAAAGGCCCGGTTTGACCCGACTGAATCGCAACGGGAAAAGGAGCATCGCGAGATTGTCTATCGGGCTGCGCTCGAGGGCATCGTGCTGCTCGAAAACAACGGCGTCCTGCCGCTGGCCCCCGGCAGCCGGATCGCCCTGTACGGCGCCGGCGCTGCACGCACGATCAAGGGTGGCACCGGCTCCGGCGAGGTGAACGAGCGCCACAGCGCGAGCATTCTCGAAGGCCTGGAGCTGGCCGGCTTCACGATCGGCACCTGGCGCTGGCTGGCGGACTACGAGCGCGAATTCGCCGCAGGCGAACGCACGCATGCCGCCAGGATCCGCCGGGGCATCGGACTGTTCAATCTGGCCGCCCTGGCCCGCCTCATGAACGAGCCTTTCATCTATCCCCATGGCCGTGAGGTCACGGATGCGGATATCGCCGAAAGTGCTGCAGACACATGCCTTTACGTGCTGTCACGTCAATCGGGCGAAGGGGCCGACCGCCGGCTCGACCAGCACGAATTCTTCCTCTCCCCCAGCGAGCGCCGCAGCCTCGAACGGTGCGCCCGTGCCTATCGGAAGACGATCGTGGTCATCAACGTTGGCGCCACGTTCGATCTCAGCTTCAAGGACGAGATACCCGGCATCGATGCACTGGTCTACGTCAGCCAGCTCGGCAGCATGGGCGGCATCGCCTTTGCCGACATCGTCGCCGGCCGCGCCGCGCCTTCCGGCCGGCTGGTCGACACCTGGGTCCGGCGATATGAGGACGTGCCGTTCTCCAGCTGCTACAGCTATCACAAGGGCGATCCCGACAAAGGCCAGCTCGATGATGAGGACTATCAGGAAGACATCTATGTCGGCTATCGCTACTTCGACTCTTTCGGTGTGCAGCCAGCCTATCCCTTCGGCTACGGCCTCGGCTATTCAACGTTCGCCTGCGAGTGCCGCGGAGCCGAGCTGGAACGCACCCGGCTGACCCTGCGGGTGCGCGTCCGGAACACAGGTGCGCAGTTCGCCGGCAAGGAGGTCGTCCAGGTCTACGCCAGCTGTCCGCAGACGGCGGCCGGCAAGGAGTACCAGCGGCTGGTGGCGTTTGCCAAGACCGGAACCCTGCTGCCGGGCGAGGCGCAGGATCTTGCGCTGGCGCTCGACCTCTCGGCCTGTGCCAGCTTTGACGAGGCCGGCGCCCGCTTTGCCCTCGATGCCGGGGACTATATCTTCCGGGTCGGCAGCGACTCGCGCCGGACCGCACCGGCAGCCGTCGTCAGCCTCGATACGGCCGTCACGCTCTCGCAGCACGCCCACATCTGCCCGCCCCGGCACGCATTCGAGCGGCTGAAGGCTGAGGGGATCGTCTACCACGACGATCTGTCGGCTGCCGTCCGCCTGACAGCCCGCGCCGCCGACTTCGCGACCGTCGTGCACACGTATGCAACGCCGGAAACCTACCATGACCGCCTGGTCGACACGCTGATGCAGCGGCTCAGCGTTCGGGATATGGTGAGCCTGGTGGTCGGTTCCGGCATGCTGGATGTGCTGTTCAGCCGCAACTACATCAACAGCCCCGGCGCCGTCGGCAACACGACCTCACGACTGGTGAGGAAGGGCATCATCAACATCACCCTCGCCGACGGGCCAGCCGGCCTGCGCCTGCAGAAGCGCTCATCGGTCAGCCGGCGCGGCGCCATCCGCATGGTCGATGCCCAGATCGACTTCTTCCGCTTCCTGCCGGCGGTTTTCCGGCGCCTCCTCTTTGGCCGGGCCGACGCCCGGCGCCTGCTTTACCAGTTCACGACGGCGCTCCCGGTCGGGCTGGCACTGGCACAGACCTGGAACCTGCCGCTGCTGGAGGAGATTGGCCGCCTGGTCGGCCGGGAGATGCATGAATACGGCATCGCCTACTGGCTCGCCCCGGCGCTCAACATCCATCGCAATCCGCTCTGCGGCCGCAACTTCGAGTACTACAGCGAAGACCCGCTGCTATCCGGCCGGGTCGCCGCAGCCGTGACCCGCGGCTGCCAGGGCGTCGGCGGCGTCTATGTGACGGTGAAGCACTTCTGCGCCAACAACCAGGAGGACAACCGCAACCGCGTGTCGAGCAACCTCTCAGAGCGGGCCCTGCGCGAGATCTACCTGCGCGGCTTTGAGATTGCCATCCGCGAAGGTGCGCCCCGCGGCGTCATGACCAGCTATAACCGCGTCAACGGTGTTTACACCGCAAACAGCCACGACCTTTGCACCAAGGTGCTGCGCAATGAGTGGGGCTTTGACGGCGTCGTCATGACCGACTGGGTATCGACCGGCCGCCAGCTCGCCAACAGCGGTCTCTGCCTCAAGGCCGGCAATGACCTGATCATGCCCGGCAGCCTTCGTGACCGGCGCCAGATTCTCGCCGAGCTCAAGGCCGGCCGGATTTCCGAAGCAGACCTCCAGCGCTGTGCCGCCAACATTCTGCGCAGCATCGTCTACAGCCAGCTGGCGGCAGAATATCCGCTTTAACCAGCTGGCGGCAGAATATCCGCTTGACGCTGATTGCATTTCCGGCTGTCCTGCTGCCAGGCGCGATCGCTAGAAGCGGATCATGACCTTGCAGGTCGAGCGGTCGCGATCCATCAGCTCGAACACGTCCGGCAGCTGGCTGAACGGAAAGTCATGCGAAATGAGCTGCAGCAGGCTGTCACGGAAGGCATTGTCCATGCTGTTGAAGATGTCGACGGTCATGGCGAACACCGACTGCTGGTGGACGCGGATCGACTTGATGTACATCTCGTTGTTCATGATCTCGCGCGGCACAAGCGGCAGCGGCTTTTCCGTGACACCGATGTTCATGCCCTTGGCCCGGAAGGAGCCCACCTTTGTCATCAGCTCATAACCGGCCCGGGAGGCGGACGCTTCCAGGACGCAGTTGAAGCCGCGGTTTTGCGCCTTCTCCATCGCCGCGGCAACCGGGTCGCCCTCAGTGGCGTTGATGACGTCGAAGCCCAGGCTGCGGATCCGGGCGATCTTTTCCGGGACGATTTCGGAGACGACGACCTGGGCTGCCCCGGCCCGGCGGGCGGCCAGCGCCGTGCAGATGCCAATCGGCCCGCCGCCGATGACCAGCACCCGGTCGCCCAACAGAACAGGCGTCTCGCGGATGGCATAGACCGCGACCGCCATCGGTTCGACGAGAGCGTACAGGCGAAGGTCGGCATCGTCCGGCAGGCGGTAGAGCATGGTCAGCGGCGCGGTGATGTATTCGCGGAATGTGCCGTCGATCTGGGTTCCGTAGCACTTGAGGTTCCGGCAGGTGTTGGTGTGTCCGCCAATGCAGGCTTCGCAGACGCCGCAGGCTTCGATGATCCAGCCGACAACCTTGTCGCCGGGCTTCAGGTCCTGGTGATTGGCTGACGATGGCGGAACGGATTCGATCACGCCGCTGTATTCGTGGCCAACGATGACATCCTTCTTGGCCTTGGTCGACTCACCCTTGTATATATGCACATCCGAGCCGCAGATGCCGGTGTAGGCCATGCGGATCAGGGCTTCGCCTGTCTGGGGGACGGGGATGGGCTGCTCCCTCATTTCCATGTGGTTGGGGGACGCGATGACAGCTGCCTTCATGATGAAACCTCCTTGATGCACTTGCGCTGCTGAACAGGATGTCGTTGGGTGCCGGATATTGGGTGCTTGGTGCCGGATGCGGAGCATTCGGCATCAGATACGGGAGTCCGGTGCCGGATGCGGATTGTCCGGTGCCGGCAAGGGAATCTGGCGCCGCGCGCTGGATACCCGGCGACAATGATGGCGTCAGGCTTCAGACGGGCGGCAGATGCCGCGGATGAAGGCTATGCCCTGGCGGCCCGCCTCGACCAGGCCTTCGATATCGGCTGGATTGTCGAGGCTGCGCCAGATGCAGGTCTTGCCGGCGCCGGCGGCAGTCGCGAAGGGCAGCGGCTCGAGGATGACGGGGGCATCATAGCCGCTTTCCAGGATAGCCGCGCGCAGTTCGTTCCAGTTGATGTTGCTGCGTCCGCCGCGGGGCAGGCGGCGGTTGGTCTCGCCGACATGCAGGCAGCCAAGCCGGCCGTGGGCTTGGGCGAGGCGCAGGCCATCGGCAACATTGTCTTCCTCGATTGACATGTGGAAGACGTCGAGCAGCAGCCGGCAGGCCGGATGGCCGACGGCTTCGCAGAAGGCAATGCCCTCGGCAGCTGTGTTGAGCAGGAAGTGCTCGTAGCGGTTGACGATCTCGATGCAGCAGTCGATGCCGGCGTCGGCGGCCATCGGCGACAGTTCGCGCATGGCTGCGACGCTGCGTTCCCAGGTGCGCTGCTTGTCGGCAATCGGGTCGGCCGGATCCGGCCGGAGCAGCCAGGCGCTGTGCATGAGCCCCGACCAGTAGGGCGATCCCATGTCCTGGCAGGCCTCAAGGACACGGCGGGCATGGGCGAAGCCTTCGGCCCGGCAGGCTGGATCCGGACTGGAGATGTCGTTGCGGGGCGTGACCACGCCGCCGTTGAGGGTTGCGGCCATGCCGGCCGCCTCGATGCGGCGGCGGAGCTCCCGGCGCGCGTCGCGGCTGAGGGCGAGGATGCTGCCAGTGTTGAACTCGATGATGTCCGGCCCGGTCCGGATCGTGCACGCAACTTGACGTGACAGGTCGTTCTCGATTTCGGTGCCGAACCAGTAGCAGACGTGCAGGGCTGTCTTGTTGTCCATGTCTTTCCTCCGTTGCTGTGCCCGTTTTCTTGTGTTCCTGGCTATTGTCCCTCGCCGATCGGGTGATTTCCGATCTTGTCCTGGAATTCAAGTTGTTGCCTGGCCGTGATCACGCCGCCGGCAGACCGGAAAATCCGGCTGGCGGTTCAGAAATTGCGACAGCTTCCGTCGATTTCCAGGAACCGGTCCATGATGGTCCAGTCCTGCGGCGAAAAGTAGCTGCGGGCCAGCTCCTTGTTGTCCCGCGGCAGCTGGTGGTACTTGACCATCCGGACCAGCCGCTCCTCAAGGCCATAGCAGGCTGAGAGATAGGCGGAGGTGCGGTCATGGCCATGGTAGATGCTGTGGCCCTTTTTCTCGCTGAATTCACGAGCAGCCAGCTTGCCAATGTCATGGTAGATGCTCAGCAGCACCAGGTCGCGCCGTTGGCTGACTGGCGCCTGCATGGCAGCCTCATAACAGCGCCAGATATGGGCGCCGATGTCTTCCGAATGGTAGGGGCTGTCATGCGGCAGGGTCTTGAGCGCGTTCAGCTCGGGCAGGTCAATGGCGGCAAAGAGTGAATCGAAGTCGAGCAGCTGGTCGAGCGGCGGCTCGCGAAGCCGGGCAGCCCGCTCGTAGACGATCTCATGGAAACCCTCGTCAAAGGTCGGAGGCGTCGCTTCCCGGAACAGGCGCCAGTTGCTTCCCTCGTTGACCGGGAAGCCGCGCCGGTTCAGTTCCTGGCAGCAGCTTTCATAGGTCGCACAATGAAAGACCGCACGGCTGCAGGCATCCGTCTCGGAGCGGATGCGGTGCATCAGCCGGCGCCGGCGGGTGGCGATGAGGTTCGTATCATCGAGAATGACGTCCTTGCC
Organism: uncultured Oscillospiraceae bacterium; assembly: GCA_964403755.1. Lineage (GTDB taxonomy): Bacteria > Bacillota > Clostridia > Saccharofermentanales > UBA5734 > JAXGXQ01. The sequence continues at coordinate 1,584 of CAYOHO010000064.1, read as the reverse complement.
AGACCGCAGCAGCTCGATGATGCGGTCGTTCATGGCTGCGGTTATATCGGTGCGGCTGGCGCCGGGTGAGCGGCGGACCTCCTGACGGTAGCTGACGAGAACCGAGTCGGGCGGGACTTTTGTCCTGATCCGGCTGGAGCGTCGGCATCCGGGCAGGGCGCAGTGCATGGTGAAGCGAGGTGGCATGCGGGCTCTCCTGACAGTTGGCTTCCTTCGTTGGCGAGCCGGCGGGAAGAGCCGGTTCGCAACGGTGACCAGACTCAGCGCTCGCAGGCGTTCTTCTGCGGGTCGACGAAGTAAAGGCGTTCGCGTGGCTTGGTGAAGCAGTCCTCGACGGTGGCAGCCCATTTCTTGAAATGCTGCGTCGTCATGTGCGACTCCATGCCGGCTTCGCTGTAATAGGATTCGTAGAGGATGAACTTGTTGGCGTCATCCTTCGACTGGTAGAAGTCAAAGATGGCGACGCCTTCCTCCAGCTGCGAATTGGCCTGGTTCTCGAGCGTTGCATCAATGAACTTGTCGCGCATTTCCGGCTTGACTTCCAGTGTCACGAACTTGACGATCATTCTGGCACTTCCTTTCACAGCGGCCGGTGAAGCCGGCTCGCACTGGTCCTGCGGCCGGTGAAGCCGGCTCGCACTACAGAACCCATGCTTCAACTTTATTATTCCGGCGCGGAAAATGCAATTTTTCCGGACAAAAAGGCGAGGCTCCCGGGGTGGGCGCCTCGCCTTCTGTCTGTTTGCCATGACCTGTCATGAACCTGGTCAGATGAACCTGGTCCGGCAAAGCCGGATCAGGTGCCGAGGTAAGCCTTCTTGACCTCGGGATTCAGCATCAGGTTCTCGCAGGTGTCGGTCATGACGATCTGGCCCGTCTGCATGACATAGGCGCGGTGGGCAACGGAAAGGGCGATCTTGGAGTTCTGTTCAACGAACATGACCGTCGTGCCTTCGGCGTTGATCTCACGGACCGCCTTGAAGATTTCCTTCGTGATCAGCGGTGCCAGGCCCAGCGAGGGCTCGTCGAGCAGCAGCAGGGTCGGCTTGTTGATCAGCGCGCGGCCGATCGCGAGCATCTGCTGCTCGCCGCCGGAAAGCGTGCCGCCCATCTGGGTGCGGCGCTCGAGCAGGCGCGGGAAGCGTTCGAAGACCTTGTCCATGTCCTTCTTGATGTTGGCCTTGTCCTTGCGCAGGTAGGCGCCGAGCTGCAGGTTCTCCTCGACGGAGAGCTTGGCGAAGACGTGCCGGCCCTCTAGCGCCTGGGAGATGCCAAGGCTGGCCACCTTGTAGCCGGGGAAATGCTGGATTTCCTGGCCTTTGTAGAGGATCTTGCCCTGGACGCCGCGGCGCTTGGTCAGACCGGAGATTGTCTGCATCGTGGTGGTCTTGCCGGCACCGTTGGAACCGATCAAGGTGACCATTTCACCCTCTTCGACGTACAGGCTGATGCCCTTGACGGAGTGGATGTTGCCGTAATAGTAATGGAAATCGATCAATTCAAGTATCTTGGTCATTCGTCTTCACCCCCGAGATACGCCGCAATGACATCCGGATTGTTCTGGATCTCGTCAGGTGTGCCTTG
>CAYOHO010000063.1:0-8665 GCA_964403755.1 uncultured Oscillospiraceae bacterium | reverse complement strand
GCGGACGTGATTCATGCATAGCAGAACGGCCAGCCTGACAACAGGCTGGCCGTTTTGTTTCACATGCATAAATCCTGCAAATGAGTGCTGCTGATAATCCTGGAATTGATTTCATCCAGCGTCGGCCCTATCGTGCTTCTTCAGAAAGCATCCTACCCGGAGGGCGAATTCGCAGACGGCGCCGCCACAGCGACGCCGTCGAGAACCTGAGCCTGAAGGGAAGGATGCTTTCGGCCGCTACCAGCCCTGGGCGAGGATCAGGTTCCTGAGGTCGCTGGCCATCTCCTGGCGCGAGCAGCCGCCGAAGGGGCTTTCACCGGCCGGGAGGGCGGCGATGGCCTGGGCGAGCGCTTCGGAATGGAAGGGCGATCCTTTCAAGGCGGCAGAAACCGCTTCGATGAAGTCGGTGTCCAGCGCATCGGACCAGATCTGTGCAGCCTCGACGCGGCCGCCCTTGACGGTGAAGCCGATCTGGAGCAGGCCCCAGGGGAAGCGCTCCTCGACCTGGGCATCGAACTGGAGCGTCTGGCCATAGCGCCACTCCCAGGATGAGAAGCGCTCGCACATGGCGCGGTAGACCGGATCGGCCTGGTAGTCGGCATCGGTCTGGCGGACGATGGTCCAATCGCCGGCGCTGGTGCCGGGCTGGCAGTAGGTCGCGAGGAAGGCGGCCTCGATGGTCCGCATCATGTGCGGGATCGAGAGGTCCGGCTTGACCGTGTTGAGGTTGGCGACCCGCGAGCGCACCGAGGTGATGCCCTTGGCCTGCAGCTTGGCCGTGTTGACGGTCAGGTAGCGGGCGAGGCGCGTGAACTCGGAGCTGACGAGGAAGGTGCCGTGGTGCAGGCCGACGCCGTTGTTGAGGCGGAAGGCGTTGCCCGAGAACTTCTGGCCGTCGACGAGGATGTCGTTGCGGCCGGAGCGGACGGCGGGGATGCCTTCGGCGATCAGGGCGTCGGTGATGAACTGGAAGTTGCGGTCGACGCTGAAGGTCGACTGCGGCAGCAGGATCGAGAAGCAGAGGTTGCCCAGGTCATGGAAAACAGCGCCGCCGCCGGTGGTGCGGCGGGCGAGGAAGCCGCCGTCGGCCTCGAGCTGGGCGGTGTTGCACTCGGCCCAGGCGTTCTGGTTGCGGCCGATGACGACAGTCTGGTCGTTCTGCCAGAGGTAGAGGATGGCGCCCAGCCGGTTGGGGTCGGAGAGGCTAGCCGCTGCCAGCTGCTCGAAGAGGTGCTCTTCCAGGGCGAGGTTGTTCCAGGGATTGTGGGTGAGGCTCGTGATCAGCAGGACTTTGGGCATGGGATCCTCCATACAGCGACAGAAAAGGGTGCGGCTGGCGACAGAAAAGGGTGCGGCTCGGCAGGGCCGGCTGAGTGGCGGTTCAGCCGGCTGCGTGCTGGTTCAGCCGATCCGGCGGAGAACCGGGCCGGCGGCGGCTTCAGATGATCTGGCAGTTGGCCTGCTGGGCGGCGCGGATATAGTCTTCCGGCAGCGGACCTTCCGTGATCAGCATGTGGATCTGGTTCAGGCGGGCGAATGTATAGGGCATGCTGCAGTTGATCTTGCTGCTGTCCATCAGCATGATGACGCGCTGGGCCTTGCGCATGATCAGCTTCTTGAGCTCGGCTTCGTAGTAGTCGCCGCAGGTGAAGCCATTGGCGAGGCTGAGGGCGCCGGTGCCGATGAAGGCGATGTCGATGTTGAGGTTGCGCACGTGCTCCTGGGCGTTGAAGCCGGTCAGGGTCATCGTTTCGCGGTTGAGGTGGCCGCCCGTGAGGTTGATCTTGAAGCTCGGCTTCTTGCTCAGCTCGATCGCCGTGATCGGCGCGGGTGTGAGGACGAAGAGGCTGGCGTCGGGTAGGGCCTGGGCGAACATCGTGCAGGTGGTGCCGGAATCGATGTAGATGGACTGGCCGGGTGAGACAAGGGTGATGGCCTTGGCGGCGATCGCCTGCTTGGCGGCCGTGTTCTCGACCTGACGCTGCGGATAGGCTGCCTCCTTGACCATGGAGAGATGGGCGATCGATTTTGCCCCGCCGCGCGTGCGCACAATCACGCCTTCGCGCTCAAGGGTTTCCAGGTCGCGGCGCAGGGTCATGGAGGAGACGTCGGGGAAGCGGGCCTCGAGGTCCGCCATCCGGACTTCGCCGCGCTCCTGGATGAGCTGGTTCATGGCGTTGCGACGTAATGCTGCCATGTCTTTCCTCCCCTGTGGACGGCTGTGCGCCGGTTGTCAATTGCATTCAGCCGTGTGTATCATGATAACAAAGACATGTTCCAAAAACAATTGAACAGGTTCAATAATGTTCAATTCGAAAATTTTGTAATGTTCACAATAAACATTTCTATGTTCAATAGTAACATTCCATGTTATGATGGATGCAACGTGCAAACACATGAAGGAGGCGGACAATGGCAACTCCAGTCATTATGCCCAAGCAGGGCCAATCGGTTGAAAGCTGCATCATTGGCGAATGGCACAAGAAGGTCGGCGACCCGGTCAAGGTCGGCGACAAGCTTTTCACTTACGAAACGGACAAGGCAACCTTTGACGAGGCAGCCAAGGCGGAGGGCACCCTCCTGGCCATCTTTTTCGAGGCCGGCGATGACATCCCGGTCCTGACCACGGTCTGCGTCATCGGCGCACCGGGCGAATCGTTCGCCGAATTCGATCCGCGCGGCGGCGCTGCCGCAGCCGCCACCCCCGCTGCCGCCGCAGTCGTCCCGGCCGCGCCCGCTGCCCCGGCCGCACCTGCCGCCGCCCCCGCCGCTGCGCCTGCCGCCGCTCCCGCCGCCGGCGGCCCGGCTGCCACGCCCGTCATCATGCCGCGCCAGGGCCAGTCGGTCGAGAGCTGCATCATCGGCGAATGGCACAAGCAGGTTGGCGACGCCGTGAAGCTCGGCGACAAGCTGTTCACCTACGAAACCGACAAGGCGACCTTCGACGAGTCCGCCAAGGTTGAAGGCACCCTGCTGGCCATCTTCTTCCAGGCTGGCGACGACGTGCCGGTCCTGACCAACGTCTGTGCCATCGGCAAGCCGGGCGACTCCTTTGCCGGACTTGATCCGCATGGCAGCGCCGCGCCGGCCGCCGAAGCCGCTGCCGCGGCTGCGCCTGCCGGAAGCGTCCCGGCCGCCGCTCCTGCCCCCGCCCAGACGGCTGCCTCCTCCTTCAGCTATGATACCGTCGCCGCCATGCCCGAGAAGGTCAGCCCGCGTGCCCGCGCCCTGGCCGAGCGCACCGGCGCCGACCTGCGCTTCGCCGAGCCGAGCGGTCCGAAAGGCCGCGTCATCGAGCGTGACGTCGAGGCCCTCGTGAAGGCCGGCCGTCTCGCCACCGGCGCCGCCGGAACGGCCTATCCCGCCGGGATCACCGGCACGGGCATCGGTGGCCGTGTCACCATCGCCGACATCGCTGCTGCCGCCGCCCCGGCTGCCGCTGCTGCCCCGGCTGCTGCCGCCGCCCCGGCCGCCGCACCTGCCGCACCGGCTGCCGCTGCCGCGCCCGCTGCCGCCCAGGGCGACTCCTGGACGGAAAAGCACAGCAACATCCGCAAGGTCATCGCCCGCTCGATGCAGGCGTCGCTCAGCAACATGGCTCAGCTGACCCTCAACACCAGCTTCGACGCCAGCGACCTGATGGCCCTGCGCGCCAAGCTCAAGAAGGCCGGCGAGTAGGGCCTGACCGCCGACATGGGCTTCGCCCTGGCGGAGAAGGTCCCGACCCTCAACGACCTCATCGTCTATGCCGCCAGCCGCGTGCTCAAGCGCCATGCCGCCTGCAACGCCCACTATGACGACGAGAAGATGACGTTCTTCCGCCATGTCAACATGGGCATCGCCGTCGACACGCCGCGCGGCCTGATGGTTCCGACCGTGTTCAACTGCGACCAGCTCAGCCTGGCCGAGATCTCCACGACGATCAAGGGCCTCGGCGCCGAGTGCCAGAAGGGCACGATCAGCCCCGACCTGCTCAAGGGCGGCACCTTCACCATCACCAACCTGGGCACCCTCGACATCGAGAGCTTCACCCCGGTCATCAACCCGCCCCAGACCTGCATCCTCGGCGTCAACACGATCACGACGCAGGTGCGCGAAGTCAACGGCGAGCTCAAGGGCTACCCGGCCATGGGCCTCTCGCTGACCTTCGACCACCGGGCCATCGACGGCGCACCGGCCGGCCGGTTCCTCAAGGACCTCAAGACGGCGCTCGAGAATTTCTCGCTGCTGCTGATGCAGTGAAGGAGGGTACACCATGTTTGACCTGATTGTCCTGGGCGGCGGTCCCGGCGGCTACCTGGCGGCCGAACGCGCCGGCGGCGCCGGCCTCTCGGTCCTGCTGATCGAGAAGCGCAACATCGGCGGCGTCTGCCTCAACGAGGGCTGCGTCCCTTCCAAGACCCTGCTGAACAGCGCCAAGATCTTCGACCATGCCGCGCATGGCGCCAAGTACGGCGTCACGTCCGAGAATGCCCGCATTGATCAGGATGCCGTCATCAAGCGCAAGAACAAGGTCGTCAAGAAGCTGGTCGCAGGCGTGCGCAGCACACTCAAGGCCAACGGCGTCACCGTCGCCGAGGGCTTCGGGACGATTGTCGGCCGCGAGAACGGGATCATCCGGGTTGCGGTCGGTTCCAAGGATGATGCGGCCGGCGAAACCGTCTACGAAGGCCGCCAGCTGATCATCGCCACCGGCTCCGAGGCGGTCGTCCCGCCGATCCCGGGCGTGAAGGAAGGCCTGGCCGACGGCTCGGTCCTGACCAACCGCGAGATCCTCGACCTCACGACCATCCCCGAAACGCTCGTCGTCGTCGGCGGCGGCGTCATCGGCCTCGAGATGGCCAGCTACTTCAGCACCGTCGGCAGCAAGGTGACCGTGATCGAGATGCTCGACCACATCGCCGGCGCCGCCGACCGCGAGCTGATCAAGATCCTGCAGAAGAGCTTCGAGAAGAAGGGCATCACCTTCCACCTCAACAGCCAGGTCACCGGTGTCGGCAACGGCCAGGTCACCTTCAAGGGCCCGGACGGCAGCGTGCAGAGCGTTCCGGCCGCCAAGGTGCTGATGAGCGTCGGCCGCCGCCCCGTCTCGAAGGGCTTCGGCCTCGAGAACCTGGGCGTGCTCGTCGAGCGCAGCCGCATCGTCACCGACAGCCACGGCCTGACCAATGTGCCGGGCGTCTACGCCGTCGGCGATGTCAACGGCGTCTGGCTGCTGGCCCATGCCGCCTACCGCGAGGCGGAGGTTGCCATCAACACGATCCTCGGCAAGAAGGACCAGATGCGCTACAAGGCGATCCCTTCCGTCGTCTACACCACACCCGAGATGGCCTTCGTCGGCGAGACCGAGGAGACCTGCTGCGAGAAGGGCATCGCCTACGACAAGGTCATGATCCCGATGTCGTTCAGCGGCCGCTACCTGGCCGAGACCGATGATGCCGACGGCGTCATCAAGCTGCTGATCGATCCGGTGCACAAGCGCCTGATCGGCTGCCACCTGCTCGGCCTCTATGCCTCGGAAATCATCGTCGCCGCCGGCATGATGATCGAGACCGAGATGCGGATCGACGACATCAAGGAACTGGTCTTCCCGCACCCGACGGTCGGCGAGGTCATCCGCGAGGCAATCTTCCACTACAAGGGCTGATCGCCCGAGAACTGATCGCCCGAGAACTGATCGCCCGAGAACTGATCGCCCGAGAACCGATCGCCCGGAAAACCGATTTCACGGCGGAGCCGCCATCCGCCTTTGCCAGAGCAACCAGCGCGCCACAGGCGCAATATCGAACCGGAGGAGACCACATGGCCAAGCAACTGTTCATCGATCCCCAGTCCGTCAGACAGCCCGGCTGGATCAAGTTCCAGGACATCCCCGTGAACCAGTACCAGAAGAAGGCCGCTGACGAGAAGGGCAAGTACAGCAAGGACGACTTCCTGCGCATCTACCGCGACATGCGGATGATCCGCGAGTTCGAGACGATGCTGAACTCGATCAAGACGACCAACGCCTACAACGGACTCGAGTACAATAACCCCGGCCCGGCCCACCTGTCGCTCGGCCAGGAGGCTGCCGCCGTTGGCCAGGCCTACCTGCTGACCACCGATGACGTCATTTTCGGCTCGCACCGCAGCCACGGCGAAATCCTCGCCAAGGGCCTGTCCGCCATCCAGAAGCTGTCCGATGACGAGCTGATGAAGATCATGGAGACCTTCCTCGGCGGTGTCACCTGGAAGGTCATCGAGACCGCCAGCAAGGGCAAGAACCGCTCCGTCAAGGAGATGGCCATCGACTTCCTGATCTACGGCGCCCTGGCCGAGATCTTCGCCAAGGACACCGGCTTCCACCGCGGTCTCGGCGGCTCGATGCACGCCTTCTTCCAGCCCTTCGGCATCTACCCGAACAACGCCATCGTCGGCGGTTCGGGCGACATCTCGGTCGGCGGCGCCCTGTTCAAGAAGATCAACCGCAAGCCCGGCATCGTCGTCTGCAACATCGGTGACGGCTCGACCGCCCGCGGCCCCGTCTGGGAAGGCATGAGCCTCGCCTCGATGGACCAGTACCGCACCCTCTGGGACGAGTCGATGAAGGGCGGCCTGCCGATCCTCTTCAACATCATGGACAACCAGTACGCCATGGGCGGCCAGACCCGCGGCGAGACCATGGGCTACGACATGGTCGCCCGCATCGGTGCCGGCGTCAACCCGGAGCAGATGCACGCCGAGCGTGTCGACGGCTACAACCCGCTCGCCGTCATCGACGCCATGGAGCGCAAACTCGCGATCCTCAAGGACAAGCGCGGCCCCGTGCTGCTTGACACCCTGACCTACCGCGTCAGCGGCCATTCGCCCTCCGACGCCGACAGCTACCGCACGCCCGAGGAGAAGGAAGCCTGGAAGCAGGTCGACTCGATCCAGGCCTTCAAGGCCGAGATCATCCTGGCGGGCATCGCCGGCGAATCCGACTTCGAGGCCATCGACGAGTTTGTCGTGCGCACGATCACCGAAGCCGTCAAGCTGTCGATCGACCCTGTCGTCTCGCCGCGCATGGACCTCGTCCGCGAGCCCGACGCGATCGAGAAGCTGATGTTCTCCAACACCCGCAAGCCGAAGATGGAAGACCGCAAACCCGACATGCTGCAGACCCGCGAAGAGAACTTCCGCGTGCAGCAGATTGCCAAGAAGGAGCGCTTCGCCTTCGACGCCGCCGGCAAGCCGGTCTCCAAGAACAAGGTCTACCAGCTGCGTGACGGCCTGTTCGAGGCCATCCTCGACAAGTTCTACGAGGATCCGACCCTCATCGCCTACGGCGAAGAGAACCGTGACTGGGGCGGCGCCTTCGCCGTCTACCGCGGCCTGACCGAGTGCGTGCCCTATCATCGCCTGTTCAACTCCCCGATCGCCGAAGGCGCCATCGTCGGCTCGGCCGTCGGCTACGCCATGAGCGGTGGCCGTGCCATCGTCGAGCTGATGTACGCCGACTTCCTCGGCTGCGCCGGTGACGAAGTTCTCAACCAGATGCCGAAGTGGCAGGCCATGTCGGCCGGTATCCTCAAGATGCCGATCGTCCTGCGCGTCTCCGTCGGCTCCAAATACGGCGCCCAGCACTCCCAGGACTGGACCTCGCTCTGCACCCAGGTTCCCGGCCTCAAGGTCGTCTTCCCGGCCACCCCGTACGACGCCAAGGGCCTGATGGCTTCGGCGCTCAACGGCACCGATCCGGTTGTCTTCTTCGAGAGCCAGCGCATCTATGACGTGGGCGAGCAGTTCCATCAGGGCGGCGTACCGGTGGAGAGCTACGAAATCGCGATCGGCGAGCCCGACATCAAGAAGAGCGGCAAGGACCTGACGATCCTCTCGATTGGCGCCACCCTCTACCGCGCCCTCGAGGCTGCCAAGCTGTTCGAGGAGAAGGGCATCAGCGTCGAGATCATCGACGCCCGCTCCCTCGTACCGTTCAACTACGACCTGGTTGTTGAGTCGGTCAAGAAGACCGGCAAGATCATCGTGGCCAGCGACGCCTGCGAGCGCGGCTCCTACCTCAGCGAACTGGCCCGCAACATCGGCGACTTCTGCTTCGACTCGCTCGACGCGCCGGTTGTCGTGCTCGGCTCGCGCAACTGGATCACCCCGGCCTACGAGTTCGATGGCGACTTCTTCCCGCAGCCCGACTGGTTCCTCGATGTCTATCACGAGCGCATCCAGCCGATCCCGGGCTATGTCGCCCGCCGCAGCTTCACCGATGTGGAACTGCAGCGCCGCGCCCGCCTCGGCGTGTAAGAACCGATCGCCCAATCTCGCCAGCAGGCAGCCGCCCATCCTTCCAGGCTCAGATTCTCGCCGGCTTCGCCGTCTGCGAATTCGCCTTCCAGGATGGAACGGCTGCTGAAAAGGGCGACAGGGCGAAAAATCAATCAAGTGACTGACAAGAGAATCATGACTTCATCTATTGGTCTTTGCATTCACTAGCGAACCCGTCCATGCATAACGAAAACGGCCAGCCCGCATCTGCAGGTTGGCCGTTTTCGTTATGGCTTGCGCTTTGCTTGGCCTCGCCGATTCTATAAGCAGAAACCCTGTCCTGGAAGGCGAATCCGCAGAAAAAGCCGCCGCAGCGGCTTTTTCGAGGTCTGAGCCTGAAAGGACAGGGCTTCTGCTGCAGCAGGCC
>CAYOHO010000062.1:0-8784 GCA_964403755.1 uncultured Oscillospiraceae bacterium | reverse complement strand
GAACGCATCGCCTCGACCCGCAAGGGCTCGATCACCTCGATCCAGGCCGTCTATGTGCCGGCCGACGACCTGACCGACCCGGCGCCGGCGACAACCTTTGCCCATCTGGATGCCAATACGGTCCTGTCGCGCGCGGTCGTCGAACTGGGCATCTACCCGGCCGTCGACCCGCTGCAGTCGTCTTCGCGCATCCTGACCGAGGCGGTTGTTGGCACGCAGCACTACCGCGTCGCCCGCAAGGTTCAGGAAATGCTGCAGCGCTATCGCGAACTGCAGGACATCATCTCGATCCTCGGCATGGAAGAGCTCAGCGAGGATGACAAGGTAACCGTCAATCGCGCGCGCAAGATCCAGCGCTTCCTGTCGCAGCCCTTCTTTGTCGCGGAGGGCTCCACCGGCTACAAGGGTGCGTACGTGCGCATCGAGGACACGGTCAAGGGCTTCGGCGAAATCATCTCCGGCGGTGTTGACCACATCCCCGAGCAGCACTTCTTCATGAAAGGCACCATCGAAGGTGTCTATGAATCCTTCAAGGGCTCCCGTTAAGGGCGCTCCGGGACGGTGAAGGCAGACTGCCTGGCTGAGGCTGGCAGCAATGCCGTCCCGCAACCCGCCGGCGGCAGGCGGAAAGCCTGCACTGGCGCTCCCACAGCAGACATGTCCAGGGAATTCAGGCCCCGGACTGGAAGGAAGTGACTGAAATGCCTGAAAGCAGCACCATGCGCGTCGAGATCGTGACCCCCTACAGCCTGTTCTATGAGGGTCAGGTCGAGATGGTCGTCATGACCGCAAAGGATGGCGAGGTCGGCATCATGCCGAAACATGCCCCCATGATTGTCGCGATCGTCCCCGGCGAGATCCGGATCCTCGCGAACGGCCAGTGGCGCGCCCTATCGTCGTCCAACGGCTATGCCGAGGTTTCCGGCGACCTGACGATGATCATCGTCAACGCCGCAGAGTGGGCGGAGGATATCGACATCCCACGGGCCACCAAGGCACTCGAGCGGGCCGAGCAGCGCCTGCACAGCTCAGCGACCTCGGCGGCCGAACGGGTCCATGCCCGTCATGCCGTGCAGCGGGCCCGCGCCCGGCTGCACGTTGCCCAGAAGCGGCACGACCACGTCCCGGTCTAACAGCTGCGTGGCCGGCCCCGGCTACCGCACCTGCTGAACCGTTCGCGCCGACATCCGCGGCAGACCGTTCCGTGGACATCGGCGGCAGACCGTTCGTGCCGTCATCCGCAGCAGACCGTTCCGCGGACCCCCATTCTCCCGACACCGGCGGCAGGGCTTTGGCAGCAAAGCCCATCACGCCGCCGGCTGCTGTGTTTCAGGCACCAATCGGAAGCGCCTCCGCCTCGAAATAGAACAGCCGGTCCGCGAACTGAAGCTGGCAGCGGTCGGGCAGCAGATGGGCTTCCAGCTTGTTGAGGCGCTCGCCATTGAGGCGGGTGCCATTTTTTGAGCCCAGATCGGTGATGAAGAACGCAGCGCCCTGGCGGGTGATGCGCGCATGCTGCCGGCCGACCGCATAGCCGGTGAGGCAGAGATCGGCGGTACGGAAGTCGCGCCCGATGATAAAATCATCGTTGAGGATGAAGGCGCGCTGACCGGCCGCTTCGGCGCTGCTGCCGATCATGCCTTCTGAAAGGGTGGCGAGCCGGAACAGCTCCTGCCGGCTGCTCAGCAGCTGAGTCGGCATTTCGTGCAGACGCTCCTCGCTGGCCGCCCGGCCCGTTGATGTCCGATCAAGCACATCCTGAGCCTTTTTGCGGATCGCTTCCAGCGTCCTGCCGGCAAGCGGCAGCGGATTCAGGCGAACCAGAGATGCCTTCAGGGAACTTGATACCGCTGCAGGTCTTGTCAGGGCAGGCGAGCCTGACGGTGCGATGCGCCTTCCTGGAATCGGACCAGCCATCGAAGCCGGTTTGCCTTCAGCTGCGTGAAGCAGCATGGAACCAGACACCTGCAGGCTGGGTCGTGTCTGGTCCAGATCCGTGCTGGCATCTGCGATTGGGCTGATATTTGCGATGGGGCTGGCATCTGCGATTGCGCTGGCATCTGCGATTGCGCTGGCATCTTCGATGGGCTCCATTGCTGCCTCGCGCCGGGACAGGCTCCTGAGGATGAGGATCAGCCCGGGAATCGAGAGCAGCAGCAGGACCAGGAGCGGCAGGCGCAATGAGCGGAGCGTGAAAGGAAGGTGCCGCACCAGCATGGCCGCGATGGCCGCAGCAGCGCCAAGGACCGGCAGGGCAGCTGCAATCGATGTCACGAGAACGGAACGGATCGACTTGTGGGCTGGCGTGGCGGGATCGGCACCACACTGCCTGAGCCAGCGCTGCCTCTGCCAGCGGAAGCGGCAGACGCGTTCGGCCAGCCAAGCGGCTAGTTCCGGAATGGTGCCGACACCATTGACCGGCAGAAACGGCCGGTAGACCAGCTGCAGCCGATCGCTGTCCGGGATAAGAAAAAGGGCTTCCGGCTGGAGCAGGACCTGTTCCGGCGACAGCAGGCGGTCACCGAGATCCGCGACATCCTGCTGCAGATGCTGGATCAGGCGCAAGGCTCGGCGCCGGTCCATCCGCTGCGCAGCGGATGGCAGATCCTCCGGCTGCACGACTCGCTTCTGATTGGCGATGCGCTGCCGGTTCGCGATCCGATCCGGCAGACTGTCGGCCAGACTGACCAGACCGGTCACGGGATACACGTACTGGCTGCCGCGGGCCGTTGTCCGGCGATAGACCGGCAGCAGATACGCCGGACGGGCCTGCATCAGGATGTCCATCTGATAGTCCATCTCCAGGCTGTCCGGATGGCTGTCAACGATGAACTGGGCCCCGTAGGGACCGCGCTCGAGCCGGCCACCCATGCTCAATTGGCCAGCGGATCGCCGGCAAAGACCGTGCTGATCAGTTTGGTGGCGTAATCGCTGAGCGTTTTGCGGAAGAGCAGGGCGATCGACAGGATGACGGCAATGATAATGACGATTTCCAACGTGCCGAAACCGCGTTTCCAGCGCAACCTGTGCGGCAGGAGGCTGCCGGGGCGGAGGCGGACTGGCGTCAGGCCGAAGGGCAGGGCGGACGTCAAGGCATACAGGGCGGACGTCAAGGCATCCAGGGCGGACGGCAAGGCGGGCAGGATGGACGGCATGGCTGTCGGGGATAACGAATTTTGACGCATGGATGGTTCCTCCTCTTTATGTTTCGCGCAGCGGGTTTCACATCAGTTCGCTGGGGATGGTTTCCAATGTCTGGCACTAGAGACTGGTTCCGAGAAGAATCAGGGCCGGGGCAAGCGAGATGGCGAGAATGGCCAGCAGGTCGAGCATCATCGGCACCAGCATGCGCATCGACTGTTCATCCATGCGGCTGCGCGAGGCGTTCCGGTAGACCGTCCAGCAGGCTTGGGTCTGCTGCAGAAGCTGTTGAAGCAGTTCTGAGCCGCCCAGCTGGCTGTAACGGACCAGCAGATGGTAGGCTGCCCGCAGTTCGGCGGTCGAGCTTTGGGCTGCCAGCTGACTCAGGACGCGTTCCGCTGGCCACCCCGCCCGTAGACCCTGACTGATCCGACGGGCGTCACGGGCCATCGGTGAGTTGGAACCGGCCGGGTCGGCGCCGGTAAAGGCGGCGGTGGTGAGCTCGAGCACCGGATGCATGGTCAGTCCGGCCTCAAGCAGGGAAACGCAGACATGCAGGAAGAAGGGAAAGGCCGCCAGCAGCTGCAGCTCCTCCTGCCGGGCTTCGCGGAACAGCTGCTGATCCTGGAGCAGAACCAGCAGCACGGCTGGCGCAGGGAACAGCAGCGGCATGCCGGCGGCTATGGCGAGCAGCACGCCGAGGGCCAGTCCGGCCAGCAGGAGATTCAGCTTCTGGACATCGAAGGCGGTCCTGGCCTGGCTGGAATCGTCATAGACCCGCAGCAGGGCCTCATCGATGCGACGGCTGCGGCTTTCGCCCCAAAGCCGGGTCAGCAGCTTGTGCAGTTGCGCCGCGACAGCCAGACGCCGTGGTCCGGCCATTGCCTGGGGCGGGGCTGATGGATCGCGGCGGCCGGATGCGGGCTCGAGCGCGGGCGGCTTCATGCCGTGCATCTGTCTGCCGCCTCGCGGCTGCCCGGCGCCTTGCGCCTGCTTGCCGCCTTTCGGCTTTTGGGCGCCTTGCGGCGATTTTGCACCGGGGATGATGGCCAGTGCCAGCATGGCAACCAGATAAGAGGCACCGAGGATCAGGATGCCCGCGGGATGGGCAAGGGCTGGTTCGAAATAGCCGCCGGACTGGTGCAGCAGGACAGCCAGGACGAACGGCATGACGCCCAGGATGGCGGCTTCGGCGGCTGTGCGGGCATGCTGGGCGGCGATATCGCGCGAGATCTCGATCAGATCTGCAAGCGACTGGTCGGCGCGGCGCAGGAAGGTGACCAGGGCCGTGCCGGACAGGGTGATGCGCCGCAGGATGCCAAGACCGACTGTGGCCTCGGGGCAGTCCAGGCTCTCGACCAGCTGCTCGACCACCGTCGCGGCCGGCTGGTTGCCGAGAACCTGGTGCTCAACCTGCTGCAGGATCTGCCCGAACGGATGGCGGGGCGGATAGTCGGCCGCCAGGGCGCTGCGGGCGGTGGCCAGCGCCTGCTCCAGCGAGCGGCCGATGCTGGCCTGTGAGAGCAGATGGGAAAGAAGCGCCCGGTACTGTTCACGGCGGTCATTGCGCTTGCGGTTTCCCGAAAGACTGCGCAAACCCCAGCCGAGCAAGAGGGCGCCCGGCACGGCAAGTACCAGACGAATTGGCAGTGTCGGTGCGAACAGGGCGGCCAGCAGCAAACTGATGGCGAACACGGCAGCCGCCATGGCCAGCCGCAGCGCCAGGGGACTTTCAGGCGGGCGGGACGCCCCGGTAGAGTGATTCGAGGACAAACGTATCACCTTCCACTCGATTGATGCGGGCGATTTCGGCAACCATCCGGAATCCGCCAGGCAGGCGCTGGAGATGGACTACCAAGTCGATGGTCGCGGCGATCAGGTGCAGGATTGCCTGGTAAGGCAGGTCGGCCGCACCCAGGGTCATGACCGCAAGCCGCGAGAGCATGTCGGCGCAGGAATTGCCGTGGCCGGTCGATAGCGAGCCCTGATGGCCGGTGTTCATGGCCGACAGCATGTCGAAGGCTTCCTTGCCGCGCACCTCGCCGACAATGATGCGGTCGGGCCGCATGCGCAGGGCTGCCCGGATCAGGTCCGAGATTGTGACCGAACCGGTGCTTCCGGCCATGGAGCGAGCCTCTAGCCGGACCTGGTTCGGCACGCCCTGCAGGTTCAGCTCAGCGGCGTCCTCAATCGTGATGATGCGCTCGTTCGGATCGATGCAGCCGGACAGCGCGTTTAGCAGGGTCGTCTTGCCGGTTCCGGTGCCGCCGCTGACAAAGATGCTCTTCCGGTCGGCGACCGCCTGTCGCAGGAGCTCGGCGCCCTCGGGGGCGATGAAGCCCTGGCTTTCCAGTACAGTCAGGTCGGGGCGGATGCCGGTGAACTTGCGGATCGAGAGAACCGGGCCGTCCGGCGCCACCGGGGGCAGGACGGCATGCGCCCGCGAGCCGCCCGGCAGGCGCATGTCGGCGATCGGGTTCGACTCGTTCAGCAGCCGGTTGGCCTTGCTGAAGAAGCTGGCGATCACTTCGGTCAGGTGCTGGCGGCTGTCGAAGTGCATATCCGACTGGTGAATGATGCCACCGCGTTCAAAGAACACGTGGTCGGGACCATTGACCATGATTTCCGTGACGGACGGGTCGTCCATCAGGGGCTGCAGCAGGTCGAGGCCGCGCAGGGCATGGAACAGCTGCTCGGCGGCCGACTGGCGTTCCTGGAGGCTCAGGCGCGAGCCGCTGAAGCGCTCGGCCACGGCCTGGGCGATGGCCTGGCGGAAGGCCGCGTCCGTGGGGGCAAGATCGCCGGAAAGCAGAGCCAGAACACGCTCGGACAGCTGGATGCGGGCGAGGGAGTCAAGCCGGAACATGGACAGCGCGCTCCGATCCGGCCAGGGTCGGCTTCCCAGGCATGGCGATCTGACGAAGTCCCGGTTCTGGGACCTGGACCAGCCGGGCTCCGTCCGCCAGGGCTGTCAGAAGGTCACCGATCTCGCGGCGCAGCGCCTGGCCGGCAAATCCGGAATCATCCGGCAGGATAACCTCGACGGCTTCAAACAAGGGCAGGATGGCCTGGATCGAGCGGAAGGGGATGCCGGCGGCCTCAACAACCAGGCGGGACCCGGATTCGCCGAGCACCCGTTCGCGGAGCAGCGTAACCAGCTGAAACAGCGTATGCGGCCGACAGTCGAACAGGTCATCGGCACGGTCGGTGGGACGGATCTGCATGCGCCCCAGCCGGTCGGCAGCCATATAGGCGCCCAAGTCGGCTGGCTTCAAGCCGCCGCAGTCGGCACGCAGGAGCAGATCCGTCAATCCGGGTGCACTGCTGCCGGGACTGCTGGCAGGACCGCTGCCTGGAACTGAGGCTGGCGCTTGCCGGCAGTAGATGACGGGCATGAGCGGCAGATAGAAGATGCGCTCACCATCCTGCGCGAGTGACTGGCAGCGCTGGTCGGCATAGGTGGGCTGCCGTCCGTCGATGGTCTGAGTCAGGATCAGGATGATGCGTCGCGGCCGTTCCGGCGAGGGCTTTGCCATTGGCACGCCCAGCGGATAATTGGCTTCCGCTGGATCGGCGCTGCCGCCATCGGACAGGTCTGCACGGTTCAAGGGCGGCGTACGGCGCTCCGGCATGGATGCCGGACCTTCGGCAGCCGGCTCTTGGCATTCTTGGCTTTCTGCCGGCTTCGCAGCCCGCTCACCCAGGTCCAGCCGTTCAAGGATCGGCCGGACCGAGCCCAGGCGCACCGGCCGGGTGGGAGCCGTCTGGTCTTCGGGTCCGATCCGGGTTTCGAGGAGGATCAGCTGGCTGACCCCGGCCGGCAGGCTGTCGACCGGAAAATGGGCAGCGCTGACGACGAGGGAGAGGTCGCCGGCGGCACGGGCCAGCTGCTCCTGAAACGCCTGCTCGTCCGAAACCGCCATGACCTCGCACGTCGGGCTATGTCGCTGGATTCGCCGCATCAGGGCCTGGGCATAGACGGGATCACGGTCAGCAACAAGAATCTTGCGGGCCATCGGGTCACACCTCCCGGCATCCCGTCCGGACAGTCCGCCGGGAATCGGCGGCGGACTGTCCGGAACGGGCGGTTCTGGTTTGACGCAGCGGCCGAGCAGACAGCCGTTTGCGACAGGCTTGATTCTAGCGGCTGGCTGCCGGCCTGCGGCAGGGTACCGTCCGCCAGACTACGACAAAGGCGGCCGGATCGGATGATCCAGCCGCCTGAAGCTGTCATGGAATATGCGAATTCGTGATCCCGGGCGCCCGGTTCCAGGAGACCAGTTCAGCCGGCGGCAGCGAAGGAATCGACAAGCCGCAGCACGTCTTCGAGCATGGCACGGCTGACGCCATTGTGGGTCGCCCAGCGGATGACGCCCTCATCGGCCGGATTCGTCAGGACGCCAGCCTCTTCCAGACGACGGTGCAGTTCGTCTGCCGAAAGCGGATAGCCGGTCAGACGGAAGAAAACGAGGTTGATCTGGGGGAAGCGCTCGAGGCGGAACCACTGGTCACGGCGCTGCAGTTCCTCGGCCAGGAAGCGGGCATTGGCGTGGTCTTCCCCAAGACGCTTCGTCATGACCTCGAGCGCCAGCAGGCCGGCTGCTGCCAGGATGCCGGCCTGGCGCCAGCCGCCGCCGAGAATCTTGCGCTTGCGTCGGGCCAGCTCGATCGTTTCGCGCGGTCCGATCAGCAGCGAGCCGACCGGGGCACAGAGGCCCTTCGACAGGCAGACGGAGACCGTGTCGCCCTGGGCGGCGATTTCTGCCGGATCGATCTGGAGGGCGGTGGCGGCATTGAACAGACGGGCGCCGTCAATGTGCACCCGTACGCCATAGCGGTTGGCGAGACTGCGGATCTCCTTCTGGTAGGCAAGCGGCAGGGCACGGCCGTCGGAGTCGGCCTGCTCGTACTCGATCAGCGCCGTGGTCGGGCTGTGAATGTCTTCCGGGGTCTTGCGGATGGCCGCCTCGATGCGGCCGAGGTCCATGAGGCCGTCGGCGACGGGGATGCAGCGCATCTGGACGCCCGAAAGCAGGGCGGCGGCGCCGGCTTCGTGAACGACGACATGGCTGGTTTCCGCGATGATGACCTCATTGGTTTGCCGGGTCTGGCTCATGATCGCCAGCTGGTTGCTCATGGTGCCACTGGCCACGAAGAGGGCGGCCTCCTTGCCGAGCATCCGGGCGCCTTCGGCTTCCAGACGGAGGACGGTGGGGTCGTCGCCATATACGTCATCGCCAACCAGAGCCTCGGCCATGGCGGCGCGCATTTCCGGTGTGGGCCTGGTTACGGTGTCGCTGCGCAGATCAACAGGGTACATCTTGAATCTCCTTGCATGCTTGCTGCTGTCGGGTGGAAAGGCGATGCCTCCGGCGGTCCGCAGGCGGCCATCGCCCTTCATTATCCGACAATCGGCGGCCGGAGGCAACGCCGGATTGGCGCCGGATACTGCCAGGATTGACTCCGGATCTTGCCAGGACAGACGCCGGATGTCGCCGGGATTGGCTCCGGATGTCGCCGGTTCGCCCGATGCCGCGCTCTTGCAGATACCGGCCGTGCATGCTATCATGTCTGCAATATCCGCGTCAGCGGGTGTACAACTGCATATGAGTTCATCTCTTATCAAGAGTGGCGGAGGGACTG
>CAYOHO010000061.1:0-8797 GCA_964403755.1 uncultured Oscillospiraceae bacterium | reverse complement strand
AACGCCGGCCTGGCAGCGCGGCAAGCGGCATGCGTGTACCCGGGGGCATGGTTGACGGCCTGGCAGCGCGGCTTGCGGCATCGGATGCGCAAAGTCGTGATATACTGTTGCCATGACTGCACAGACGCTGTCCTATCTGATGCGCTATCTGACGGCTCCCCTGCTGATCACCCTCGTATGGCTGCTGCTGCGCGAGGCGCTGGGGTCGCTTCGCCGCGCCATGCGCCGCACGATCCAGCCGGTGCGCGATGTCTTTCTGCTGGGCGAGACAGCAGCCGGGACCGGCCTGATGAACCTGCCGCTCTACGCGGTCACCACGGTCGGGCGGGCATCGGTCTGCGATGTCCGACTGCGAGATGAAAGCATCGCCCAGCGCCATGCCATGATCTACCTGTTCGACGGCGAATGGTTCCTGCGGCCGCTCAGCCGCAATGCGCCGGTCAGCATCAACGGTGTCCGCATCCAGTCGCCGACGCCGCTCGAGGACCGCGACGAACTGCTGCTTGGCGAGCGCAGCCTGACGTTCCTCTATGCCCCGGAATACACCCGCCTGATGGCCGAGCGTGATGCCTGGGCCGACCTGGCGGCCAGTCAGGCGGGCGCAGACGGCATGGCCGAGGCCAGGCGGGTTCCCGGACCCAAGCCCGCGGCGGCATCACTGCACCGGATCTTCGGTCGGGAAGAGCCTGCCTGGGAGATCCGGGACGCCGGCCGCTGGCAGGAAGCCGGGACGAATGATGCCCATGCGGAAAACGGCGCCGATGACGGTTCGGCTGGCGCTGCCGGCCGCCGGGGCGGCTTCTTCGCTGCCGGCGCCGATGCCGATGACGGCATGCCGGACGACCAGCCCTATCCGCCCAACCCGGTCCAGCCGCCGCTCTCTCCCCTGTCGCCGCTGCCGGCCATCGCGCCGGCCGTCCAGCGCCTGCCGGCCGCCGCCTGGCTGCTGTTCGACCTGCTGCTGATTGGCGGCCTCGGCATCAGCCTGCTGCTCATCCCGGATTCGCTCAGTGTCATCACCCACGCCGTGGCGCTCTGGTATGCCGGCTTCTTCCTGATCGCCAACCTCTACCTGATCGTCCTGCCGCACCTGTTCAAGGGTTTGGACCCGGTGCTGCTGCTCTGCTTCCTGGTGCTCGCCCTCATCGGCCTGGCGGTCCAGACCCGGCTTGCCATCCCCGAAAGCCTGGTGGTGCGCGAGGCGATCTTCAGCAAGGACTGGACCCGACGCCTGTCCGGCGATCTGCAGACGATCATCCAGACCGCCGGCGCCCTGTTCGGCGGCAAGCCGCCGGCGCCCGAGCCGGGTGTGAGCGCCGAGCTGGCTGAACGCATCGCGGACATCTTTGCCTCGCTCAACGCCCAGTACCTCTCGATCGCGATCGGCATCCTCCTGATCCCGCTGACCGCGCTGTTCGTGGCGCGCACCCGCCTGGTCGAGCTGTTCATCCCGCTCTGCGCCATCCTGACGCCGCTGCTGCTCCTGGCCACGCTCGCCCTCGGCAACGGTGCCGACTCGCACGGCGCCACCCTGTGGATCAATGTCGGGGGCTTCTCGATGCAGCTAACCGAATTCGCCAAGATCACCTACCTGGTCGTGCTCGCCGGCTTCTTCAAGAACCGGCCGAGCCGCCGCATGCAGCTCTTCTTCGCCGCCTGGGCCGGCCTGGTCTTCTTCCTGATCATGCTCCTGCCCGACCTCGGTTCGGCCATGATCCTGCTGCCGACCACCCTCCTTGTCTATTTCGTCATGACCTCCGAGTACATCACGACCCTGGTCCTGCTGGCCGGCGGCACCGGCGTCGGCATGGTCGCCTACGCCATCTTCCCGCATGTCCAGCGCCGCATCATCGGCTGGACCACGCTGTGGACCCAGGTCAACGACAGCAACCGCCAGATCGTCTACGGCCTGCAGGCGATGGTGCGCGGCGGCCTGCTCGGGCGCGGTCTCGGCAACGGCAGCCCCGGCGGCATTCCGCTGGCCTCGTCCGACATGATCTTCTCGGTTGTCTGCGAAGAGCTCGGCCTGATCACCGGCCTCGTCATCGTGCTGCTGTTCATCATCATCTGGCTGCGCGCCACCACCGTCATGGTGCTGGCGCCGGACGGCTTCCGCTCCGGCCTGGCGCTGGCCATCGGCACGATGCTCTTTGTCGAGGCCGTGGTCGTCATCGCCGGCACGACCGGCCTGATGCCGCTGACCGGCGCAACCCTGCCGCTGATCGCCAAGGGCGGCAGCTCGGCCCTCGCCAAGCTCCTCCTGGTCGGCATCCTGCTCGGCCTTTCGGCGCGGCCGCGTGAAAGGCGGGTGCGTGCATGAGGCAGCTGATGCGCAACCTCAAGCTGGTGCTGGTCCTGTTCCTGGCCGTCTCGATTGCCATGCTGGGCGGACTCGTATTCCAGCAGTACCGCAGCCGCAACACCTTCTATGTGGCGGCGGGCGAGAACAAGGCCGCCCTGCGCAGCCGCTACGCCCAGGCCGGTGACATCGTCTCGGCCGACGGCATCGCCCTGGCCAGCAGCGACAATGGCTCGCGCCGCTATGCCACCGACCGCACCCTGGCGATGGCTGCCCTGCATGTCGTCGGCGACTATACGCACAACATCGACAACACGATCGAGTCACGCTACCAGGCCGAGCTGACCGGCTCCGACCGCAACCTGTTCCACCAGTTCTATCTTGACTTCACCGGCCGCGGACTTGCGGGCGACGACGTCCATCTCACCATCGACAGCCGCCTGACCAAGCAGGCCTATCAGCTGCTCGACGGCCGCCGCGGCGCCGTTGTCCTGCTCGACTATGCGACCGGCGCCATCCTCGCCGCAGTCAGCTCGCCCAGCACCACGCCGCAGTCGGTCATCGACTTCAAGGGCTTCCCCGAGGGCTCGCTGTTCAACCGCGCCCTGCGCGGCGCCTATGCGCCCGGCTCGACCTTCAAGATCGTGACCACGGCCGCCTGGATGGCAGCCCCAAACTTCGATCCCGAGCGCATCGTCGAGTGCAAGTCGGTCTCGACCGTCTCCCCGGGCGGCGCCAACGAGAGCGGCTCCAGCCACGGCAAGGTCAACCTGGCCGCTGCGTTCCGCGAGTCCTGCAATGTCTACTTCGGGGAAATCGGCGCCCAGCTCGGCGGACCGGCCCTCGAGGCCGCCGCCAGCCGGATCGGCTTCCTCGAGCCGGTCACGGTCGACAAGCTGAACACCGTGCGCAGCCGGATCAGGACCGCCAACGACAATACGGCGATGTCCTGGCTGGCTATCGGCCAGCCCTCCGCCGAGACCCAGCTGAGCACCACCCCGCTGCAGCTGGCGATGATCGCCGGCGCCATCGGCAACAGCGGCGTCATGCAGACACCGCACATCATCGGCTACCTGACCGACCCGATGGGCCTGAAGTACCAGGCCATGAAGACCTCAGCCCTGAAGACGGTCATGACCGTGGCCGAAGCGGATGCCATGGAGAAGCTGATGCTCGATGTCGTCGCCAATGGCACCGGCACGGCCGCCAAGGTCACGGGCGCCAAGATCGCCGGCAAGACCGGCACGGTCGAGGTGGAAGGACAGAAGAAGAACAACGCCCTGTTCGTGGGCTATGTCGCGGAGGGCAAGCGGCCCCTCGCCATTGCCGTTGTCATCGAGGAAGGCGGTTCGGGCGGCAGCACGGCCGCACCGATCGCAGCCCAGATGTTCAAGGCCGCGCTCGCCCAGTAGCCGGAAGAGGCAACGCCCGCCCAGCAGGCGGAAGAGGCAGCCCTCACCCAATAGCCGGAAGCCGATCCACCGCGGCTTCAAATCCATATTCACGCAGGACCGTTTCACGATCGATGATTTCTTCGAAGGTTCCGGCAGCCTGGATGAATCCGTTCTTCCGGTACAGGCTGATGGCCGGCTGGTTGATATCCACGACAAAAAGCCGCAGATAGTCGTCGCCGTGCTGCCGTGCCAGCCGGGCGGCCAGACTTAGCGCCATGCTGCCAATCCCCTGCCTGCCATGGCCGGGATGAACGGCGAGCCGGTCGACATACAGCGGCTTTCCGTCTGGATGAGCCCATTGCACGCAGTGCTCGCCATCATGGAACGCACAGAGGGCAAATGCAGCGACCAGGCAGCCGCCATCATCCGTCAGCAGATACAGGCGCTCCTTTTCGATGTCATCCTTCAGGACCCCGCAGGGATAGACGTCATCCCAGATCGGGACGTGATTCTCGTGCATCGCCCGGACGACGGCCTGATACAGGGCGATCAGCACCGGCAGGTCGTCCGGGCTTGCCGTCCTCAGGTTCATCTAGACGTTCCACCACTCGCGGCCGTCCCTGGCCAGCAGCTCGAAGGCGCGGACCGGGCCCATGCTGCCGGCGTCGTAGTTCGGGTAGTTCAGGCGGCTGTTCTCGCGGTACTCGATGATCCGGTCGGCCAGCTTCCAGGAGGCCTCGACCTCGTTCCACCAGGCGAACAGGGTAGCGTCACCGCGCAGGATGTCGTAGAGCAGCCGCTCGTAGGCCTCCGGGGTGTTGCCCTGGCCGACGCTGGTGCCGCCCGACTCCACCTTCATCGTGTGGATGTCCTTCTGCGAGGAGCTGAAGTCCATCGTGTTGAGCTGGAACGAGACGCCGACCTGCGGCTGGATGCGGATCACCAGCAGGTTCGGGTCCTGCGGCCGGCCGTCGGCAAAGTAGAGCACCCGCGGCACCGACTTGAACTGGATGACGATCTCGGCCGAATGCCGGCCCAGGCGCTTGCCGGTCCGGACGTAGAACGGCGTGCCGGCCCAGCGGAAGTTGTTGATCCGCAGCTTGAGGGCGACGAACGTCTCGGTCATCGAGTCCGCCGGAACCCCGTTCTCCTCCTCCCGGTAGCCGGGCACCGGCTGGCCGTCGATCATCCCCCGGCCATACTGGCCGAAGACGACGCTGTCGCGCAGGCGCTCCGGTGTGAACTCCTCGATCGCCTGGATCACCTTGAGCTTCTCGGTCCGGATGGCGTCCGTCGTCAGGGCCACCGGCGGCTCCATCGCCACCAGCGAGAGGATCTGGATCGCATGGTTCTGGATCATGTCGCGCATGGCGCCCGAGACATCGTAGTAGCCGCCGCGGCTGCCGACGCCGTAGCGCTCGCTCAGCGTGATCTGCACATTGTCGATGTACTGGCTGTTCCACATCGACTCGAAGACCTTGTTGCAGAAGCGCAGGACCATGATGTTCTGGATCATGTCCTTGCCCAGGTAGTGGTCGATGCGGTAGATGTCCCGCTCCTCGAACACGCGGTGCAGCGCTTCGTTCAGGAGCGTCGCTGTCTTCAGGTCCTTGCCGAACGGCTTCTCGATGACCAGCCGGCGCCAGCCGGCGGGCTTGCTCAGCAGGCAGTCTGCCCGGTCGCCGGCGCCGATGCAGGGATCGGCCAGGCCGCTGGCCTCGAGGCCGGAGACGATGACTTCGAAGTATTCGGGGGCGACGGCGAGGTAGTAGACCAGGTTGCCGCGGGTCTGCACCTGCCCGTCCAGGGCCGTCAGGTAGCTGTGGAGCCGGCCGTAGCCGGCGGTATCGTCAAAGTCCAGCCGGTAGTAGTGGATGGTCTCGCGCAGCTTCGCCCATTGCGCCGGCGCAATCGGGTTGCGCGAATATTTCTGCAGCGACTGGAAGATCTCGTCGCGGTAGGCTTCGCTTGTCTTTTCACGCCGGCCGACGGCGACGACCGCAAAATGCTCGGGCATCAGCTGGTCGTGGACCAGGTTGTAGAGCGCCGGCATCAGCTTGCGGTGCGTGAGGTCGCCGGTTCCGCCGAAGATGACCATGATCGAAGACAGGTCCGCCTTGTTCTGCCGCTTTGCGTCCATTTCCCTGAACCCCCAGTCCCTGCCGGTGCCGTGCCTGATCACGGCGCATCTCGCATGATCATGGCGCATTTCGCCGTTGCTACATTCAACCTATCAGCAATGAACCGGTGAATCAAGCCGCTGCCTAGCTCAGCCGCGCGACCACATGCCCTTGCGGGCTGCCTGCGCCTGCCGCTCCCAGGCCGCAAACAGGCCGGCATACTTGTCATCATCGCCAACGTCGACGAACTCGCCAAAACCGCCCTGCAGCACGAGCGCACTGAAGCAGTCCCGGGCGACCGATTCCGCCGTGATCGCAGCCGGCTGGCTCAGCCAGACATAGCGCAGCAGGCGGTCGTACTTGTCCGTTTCCGAATTGTCCCGCTCAAGGTAGACGGTCCGCCCCTTCAGCGTCCGCTCGGCAAAGGCTGTCGCCTCGGCGGCATAGAACTCGGCCGGCTTTCCGTCCAGCGCCTTCTCGGGCGTGTCGATCCCGATGATGCGGATGGTTTGCGTCTGGCCGTTCCGGTCGCGGACATGCAGGGTGTCCCCGTCCACCACCGACACCACCGTGACCGCCTCAAAGCCGTAGCCGCCGGTCAGCCGCACATCGCCGGCGGCAGCCGGGGCCAGCTCGATCCGGCCCTCATAGGTCTGGATGCGCCCATGGAAGGCAAAGGCCGCGCCAACGGTCAGATTGAGCAGGTCGATGCCTGTCTCCTTGCGGATATAGACCGGCAGCTCGCCAGTCGCATCCGCGAGCGTGACCGTCGCATGACCGCTGGCCGGGCGCTGGATCGCCTGTATATTGCCGCTGACCGTCACAGACCGCCCCATGTCCTTTGCCGTCAGGGAACCGATCGCCACGCTGCCATCGGCGGTCGTGGCCGCAGTGATGGCTGAGCTGGCGGGGCGCGTTGTGGCAGACTGGCTGGAGGACGAAACAGACGCAGTACGCTCCGTGCTGGCCGGGCGATTGGTTTCGGACGGTTCGCCCGTCTGGCGGCAGCCGGCGAGCGGCAGAAACAGGGACGCAGCCAGGACCAGCGCCAGCGCGATGATTTCGAAACGCCCTGTGGCAATAGGGACTCGCCCTGTGACTATCTTCATGACCGCCCGCCTTCCCGAATCATTCTGGCATCATCATAATTCCTGGGCGGGCGCGCGTCCATGCCGGCAGCCGGCGATGGTCAGGCTGCGGCTGGACGGGGCCGGAGCCAGCACCCGGGTACCCGGCTGTAGCCGTACGGGGCCGACGCCTCAGTTGCCGCGCAGGCGAAGCAGGCGGGCGTTGATGGCTACAATGATCGTGCTCAACGACATGAAGACAGCGCCAAGAGC
Source organism: uncultured Oscillospiraceae bacterium (assembly GCA_964403755.1). GTDB lineage: Bacteria > Bacillota > Clostridia > Saccharofermentanales > UBA5734 > JAXGXQ01. The sequence goes on along the minus strand of CAYOHO010000061.1, from coordinate 1,644 downwards.
TGGCGTGATGACGACCCCCTGGCTGTAGAGCACGCCGGCCGCGAGCGGCAGCGCCACCAGATTGTAGGCGGTCGCCCAGATCAGGTTCTGCACCATCTTGCGGTAGGTGGCGCGTGACAGCTGAAGGATACTGACGACGTCGCGCGGGTCGCTGCGCACCAGGATGACGTCGGCTGTCTCGATGGCGACATCCGTTCCGGCGCCGATGGCGATGCCCAGGTCGGCATGGGCCAGCGCCGGTGCATCGTTGACGCCGTCGCCGGTCATTGCGACTCGCCAGCCCTTCCGCTGCAGATCGGCGATGCGCAACGCCTTGTCCTGCGGCAGAACCTCGGCTATGACTTCGCCAATCTGGACCTCGCGGCCGATTGCAGCAGCGGCGCGCCGGTTGTCGCCGGTGATCATGATTGGCTGGATCCGCATGTCCTTGAGCGCCTGCACGGCTTCGCGCGCCGAATCACGCACCCGGTCGGCCAGGGCCAGCGCGCCAAGCAGGCGTGTCTGGCCCGGAGCGCTGTCTTCCAGGACAAAGACAACCGTCTTGCCGGCGGCTGTCAGGTTCGCAAAGGAGACCGGATCAAAGGCGATACCCTCACGTTCCAGGACCGATGGGCTGACGATGCGGATGGCGCGACCACCGACGCTTGCCTGCATCCCCTCGCCGGTGAGGTTGCGGTAGCCCGTGACCGGCAGGCGCGGCAGCCGGCGCTTTTCGCTGGCGCGGACGATGCCCCGGGCGATCGGATGCTCCGAGTCTGCCTCGACCGAGCCGGCCAGCGTCAGCAGTTCGTCTGCCGTCGCACTGGCCGGCAGGATGTCGGTCAGCCCAAACTGCCCCTGTGTGAGGGTGCCGGTCTTGTCGAAGACGACCGCGTTGAGCATGCGCGCATTCTCAAAGGCGGCGCGGTCGCGGATGAGCAGGCCGCGGCTGGCGCCAATGCTGGTCGAGATGGCCGTGACCAGCGGGATTGCCAGGCCCAGGGCATGGGGGCAGGAGATGACGATCACCGTCACGGCGCGCTCAATGGCAAAGTCGAGCCCGCGGCCAAGCAGGACCCAGACTGCAAAGGTCAGCGTGCCGGCAACGATGGCGATATAGAACAGCCAGCGCGCAGCCGTGTCGGCCAGGCGCTGCGTATGCGACTTCGACGCTTGCGCTTCCCGGACCATGCGGACCACCTGCGACAGGAAAGTCGCCTCGCCGACTCGGCTGACCGAGAAGCGCAGGACGCCGTCGACGTTGATCGAGCCGCCGATGACTTCATCGCCGGCCGCCTTGTCGACTGGAACCGACTCGCCCGTCACCATCGCCTCATTGACTGCCGAGCGGCCTTCGAGAACCTTGCCGTCGATCGGGATCTTCTCGCCCGGCTTCACCAGGATCCGGTCACCAGTCTGCAGTGCCGAAACCGGCACGTCGTCAGCCGAACCATCCGCATTCAGGCGGTGTGCCGTTTCCGGCATCAGGCGCACGAGCTCGTCCAGTGCCCGCGACGCGCCCATGACGGAACGCATCTCGATCCAGTGTCCCAGCAGCATGATCACGATCAGCGTCGCCAGTTCCCAGAAGAAGTCGCTGCCCCGGCGAGAGAAAACCGTCAGCGCGCTGTACGCATAGGCAACCATGATCGCCATCGCGATCAG